>NZ_JAMYQZ010000127.1:0-12536 GCF_040321145.1 Mesorhizobium sp. M0514 | reverse complement strand
CTTCACCCTCCCCTCAAGGGGGAGGGTGAAGAAGCTCAAAACCGCTCCAGCTTCGCCCGCACTTTCACCAGAAACGCCGCCCTCGTCCTTGGCGTCGAGGCGTCCATCAGGTAGTGCGCCAGGAAAAACGTCCGGCAGCGGCGGGCGCACAGCGCGCGCATACCGCGCAGCAAGGTCTTGCGGCCGGGCTGGCCGACGACGACGCTCCACCAGGTCGGCGCGCCGCAGGTGGTGATGACGCCGACCCTGGTGACATGTGTCATCAGCGACGTGATGCGCCCCTTGCCCAGCTTGAAGGCGACATCGGTCGCCCAGACCCGGTCGAGCCAGCCCTTCAGCATGGCCGGCAGCCCGTACCACCAGGTCGGATAGATGAACAGGATCGCCTCAGCCCAGGCGAGATGCTCGAAATGCGGTTTTAGGGCCGGATCCTCCGGCGCCCGCTCATTGTAGGCGCGTCGCTCTTCGCAGCCCATCACCGGATCGAATTTCTCCGCATAGAGGTCGAGCAGCCGCACCTCCCAGCCGCGTGCCTTCAGCACATCGACTGCGGCATCTCTGATGGCGGCGCAAAAGCTTTCGGGCACCGGATGGCAATAGACCACCAGCACGCGCATCAGAATTCATCCATCCCGGCCGCGACCTTGGCCATGAAGGCTGCCCGCGTCTCGTCGGTCGACAGGTTCATCGAATAATGAGCGAGGTAGGACACCGAGGCGCCGGGCCTGATCGTCGCGCGCAGCATCCGCTTGACCAGCCGGCGCGGCGGATCGCCCATCAGCATGGCGCGGAAGCGGCTGCCGCCATAGGTGGTGACGGCGGTCAGCTTGCGGATATTTTGGAGCGAAGGCTGCGCCTTGCCGTCGACCAATTTGAACGACACGCCGGGCAGAAACACGCGGTCGAAAAAGCCTTTCAGGATGGCCGGAAAGCCGTAGTTCCAGACGGGATATGACAGCACCAGCGCCTCAGCCCGCAGCAAGCGCTCGACATAGGGCGCGGCCGGGTCCGCAGGGCTGCGTTGGTTATGATAATCCAGCCTCTCCCCGCGCGTCAGCCTGGGGTCGAAATCCTCTGCATAGAGATCGCAATCGTCGACCTCATGGCCGGCGGCCGTCAGCCGCTCGACGATCGTGCGGTGCAGGCTGGCATTGAAGCTGGTCTCCACCGGGTGTGCGTAAAGGACGAGGACTTTCATGGGAAGGCATTGCCGGGGTCGGCGCGAGGCACCCCCCTCTGCCCTGCCGGGCATCTCCCCCTCAAGGGGGGAGATCGGACTGCCGCATCGCTTTCACTAATTGTCAGCGGGTCAGATTGGCTGCGGCGTTCAGGCTGCCAATCTCCCCCCTTGCGGGGGGTGAGAAGTGGTCGGCGAAGCCGATGGGAAGCCAATTGCTTGGCTTTCCAAACGACGAACGCCCGAAGCGGCAGCGTAGGGCCTGTGCCGGCAGGACAGAGGGGGGTGCTCAAGCTCAAACCTCTGCTCATTCTGCTTTCTGCAAACCCTTGAACAAAAAAGTCCGGCCCGAGCGATAGTCGTAATCCGGATTTTCCCAGGCGATCATCTTGCCGGGATTGAGCAGGCCTTGCGGATCGGTCTCGCGCTTGAAGGCGAGCTGGATTTCATCCGTCTGCTTCATGCCGCCCTCTTCCAGCGTGTAGCGGTGCGGGTTGAAGATCGGGCAGCCATTCTCCTCATGCAGCCGGATGATTTCGTTGAGCCGCGCCTCGGTGGTGAATTTCACCAGCGGCAGGCCGAAGCAGGTGATGTTGCCGTCGAGGCGCACGAATTCGAGATGCGAAAAGACCTCGTTCGGAAACATCGCGTCCATCTTCTCCACCAGCGCCAGCTGGTTGGGAAACGGATAGAGCGATTGCAGATAGGTGATCGCGGGATCGACCCGCAGTGCCCTGAGCGTGGTGTGGTTCCACGCCAGTTCGAAGCCCGGCGGCAGGCCCTTTTTCTCTTCGTCCGTTGCCGTCGCCGCAGTGAAGATGACTTCGCCGCCGGCGCGGCGGGTGAAGGCGAGGAACGCGTCTAGCCCATGCCGGGCAACCATGACGACGCAGATGCTTTGCCCGTCCCGGAAGAACTTCTGGTGGCGCTTGAAATAGAGCTGCGGCACGGGCGCGGCGATCGGCGTGATCAGCTTGGTCAGGATGCCGTCCTGGCGTGCCAGCGCATTGCCGTAGCGGGCTGCCGGCATGAAAGCGTCGAAGCCGACGATCACGTCGATCCATTCATAGGCTGCAGTCAGCGGCATCTCGACCTCGGTGATGATGCCGTTGGTGCCATAGGCGTGGGTGACCTTGTGCAGGTCCTCGCCGGTGAGTTCGAGCGCCTTCGGCTCCGCCTCCATAGTGACGACGCGCAGGCGCAGCACATTGCCGAAATCACGCAGACCGCCGAAATTGATCGAGCCAACGCCGCCCGAGCCGCCGGCGATGAAGCCGCCGATCGAGGCGGTGTTGTAGGTCGACGGCGACAGCCGCAGTTCCTGCCCGGAATGCGCGCGCGTCGCTCTGTCGATGTCGGCGAGGATCGCGCCCGGCCCGGTGACGACGCGGCCCGGCGCTATGGCCTTGATCTCGTTCATCTCGGCAAGGTTCAAAACCACGCCGCCCGACAGCGGCATCGCCTGGCCGTAATTACCGGTGCCGCTGCCGCGCG
Organism: Mesorhizobium sp. M0514; assembly: GCF_040321145.1. NCBI lineage: Bacteria > Pseudomonadati > Pseudomonadota > Alphaproteobacteria > Hyphomicrobiales > Phyllobacteriaceae > Mesorhizobium > Mesorhizobium sp. M0514. Next base: position 9,865 of record NZ_JAMYQZ010000127.1, on the reverse strand, counting down.
GCGTCACCGGAACGCCATGACGGTGGCAAGCGGCAAGCACGCGGATCAGTTCGGCCTCGTTCCTGGGCGTCACGATCAGGTCGCCGGTGACGTGGTCGAGCTGCTGCTTCAGCACCGGGCTGTACCAGTAGAAGTCGCGGCTCTTCTGCTGGACGATGGCCGGATTGTCGTCGAGCTTTATCCCGTCGAGATCGCGTTTGAGCGCCGAAACATCCATCATTCCACCATCAGTCCGTCGAGCTCGGCGTAATCGGGCAATTGTCTGTCGATCGCTCGTCCCGCGCGCACGACGATGCGATCCGATTCGGGCCGCGAGAGCAATTCCGTCCAGCTCCGCCCTTTGAAGACGATGAAATCGGCGCTGCCACCGGCTGCCAGTGTCCCGACACCGTCGAGCCGCATCACCTTGGCCGGCGTCGCCGCCACCGTCTGCGGCCAGTCGCCGACCGGATGGTCGAAATGCAGGATGCGCGTCGCCATGCGGTAGACCTCCAGCATGTCGAGATCGCCATAGGCATAGAAAGGATCGCGGGTGTTGTCGGAGGCGACCGCGACCGCAATGCCCCTCGCCTTCATCTCGTGCAGCAAGGTCACGCCGCGCCAGCGTGGCGTGGTCTGGTCGGCGCGCCGGTCCTGCAGATAGAGATTGCACATCGGCAGCGACACCACGGCAAGTTTGGCCTTGGCGACCTTGTCCAGCGTGTCGAGCACGTCGAGGTCCGGCTGGCGCGCCAGCGAGCAGCAATGTCCCACCAGGATGTTGCCCTCAAAACCGTTCCAGAGTGCGGCCTCGGCAATCTTCTTCAGCGAGATCGCCGCGATATCGTCGGTCTCGTCGGCGTGGAAATCGAGATCGAGCCCGTGCTTGTTCGCCTCGGCGAACACCTTGTCGAGAAGCTCTTCGAGATCCGGCACCATATAGGTGACGACGCCGAGCACGCCCTTGGCCGCAGCCACACGCTTGGCCAGCCTCTCGAACCACTCTCTGTCGCGCACGCCTTCGATGCCGAGCAGGCAGGCTGCCTGCAATTCGATGCGGCCGCGCCATTTCTCCCGCATCGCCTCGAACACCGGCCAGGAGATTTCCTCCTGTGGCGGCACGCTGTCGAGATGAGTGCGCAAGGCCTTGGTGCCGTGCGCGTAGGCCGAGCGCAAAGAGAAATCCATGCGCCGCGCCACGTCCTCGGCGCTCCAGCGCGCTGCACGGTCGGCGCTGGTGGCATTGAGCGCGCCCATGAAACTGCCGTCGGGATTGGGTTTGCGCGGCCAGATCTGGCCCTTGTCGATATGGGTGTGGCAGTCGACGAAGCACGGCAGGATGATGCGGCCGGCAAGGTCGATGGCGGTGGCTGGCGCTTTTGATTTCTTGTGCGCGGCGATGCTGGAGAGCTTACCGTCGGCGACGGCGATGTCGGCCAGCGCGAAACCGTCGGTGTCGTAAGTGGGGGCAAGACCTGATGTCAGCGACCGGTGAAGGCGGACGTTGGTGAGATGGTACGAGCCAGAGGTCGGTATCAAGGACCGCCCCCCTCTGCCCTGCCGGGCATCTCCCCCTCAAGGGGGGAGATTGGCAGCTTTTCCGACAGCACCCGTCTTCCAACGTCGATAATTGGCGAAATCCCGGATGACGTCCAATCTCCCCCCTTGAGGGGGAGATGGCCGGCAGGCCAGAGGGGGGTGTTTCGCGCCAGCATCTCAATCACGTCACCCAACCCCCTACCGCTCCTGCTTCAGCGCGCTCTCGTGCCAGCGGCGCAGGATGAGATGCGACACCAGCGACAGCACCAGGAAGATCAATATGCCGGTGAGCGAGATCAGGATCAGCGCCGCGAACAGCCTTGGCGCGTTGAGGCGGTAGCCGGCCTCGATGATGCGCGACGCCAGCCCCGACGACTGCCCCTGCGCGCCGGCGACGAACTCGGCCACCACGGCGCCGATCAGCGACAGGCCGCCGGCTATCTTCAAGCCTCCTAGAAAATACGGCATGGCCGCCGGCAGTCTGAGATAGCGCAATTGCTGCCAGCGCGTCGCGCCGTTGAGCTTGAACATGTCGCGCAGATTGCGGTCGACCGAATTGAGGCCGAGCGTGGTGTTGGACAGGATCGGGAAGAACGCAACGATCCAGGCGCAAAGCAAAAGCTTCACCGTCTGGTTGTCCACATAGATGTTGATGAGCGGGAAGACCGCCACGATCGGCGTTACCTGCAGCACGATGGCGAAGGGAAAGAACGACATCTCCACCCATTTCGATTGCGCAAACAGCACCGCCAGTCCGACGCCGCCGACGACCGCGAGCAGCAGGCTGAGAAAGGTTATGCGCAACGTGACCAGCAGCGCGGAGAACAGGAGCCCGGCATCGCTATAGAGCGTCCACAGCACCACGCCGGGGCGCGGCAGAATATATTGCGGGATCGCGTTCCACACGCAAATGCGGTCCCACAGCCAGATCGCCAGGATCATGATCGCCAAAGGCAAGACCCACCGGCCGATCCGCTCCAGCCGCTCCTGGCGTACGCGGCCGGCCTCTTCCGCGTCGAGCGTTGCGGCATTCTGATCAATGGCCGTCATGGTGCGGTCCGGCTGATGTGTTGATGGCGTTGACCAGGATGTCCGAGGCCTGGCGGCAGAGCGCGGCATAGTCGGGCGAGGTGCGAAACACCTCGTCGCGTGGATAGGCGGCATCGATTGCCAACTCGGCATGGACGCGGCCCGGCCGCGCCGCCATGACGACGACGCGGTTGGACAGGAACACGCTTTCGAAGACGCTGTGGGTGACGAAGACGACGGTGAAGCGCTCGTCCTGCCACAGCTCCAGAAGATCGTTGTTGAGCTTGAAGCGGGTGATCTCGTCGAGTGCGGCGAACGGCTCGTCCATCAACAGAATGCGCGGCTTCGTCACCATGGCGCGTGCGATCGAGACGCGCATCTTCATCCCGCCGGAAAGCTCGCGCGGCACGGCGTTTTCGAAACCGGTCAGGTGCACCCGCTCCAGCATCTCCGTCACCGCCGGCGCCGCCTTGGCGCGCGACGCGCCTTTCAGCCTGAGCGGCAGCCAGACATTGTCGAAGACATTGGCCCAGGGCAGCAGCGTCGGTTCCTGGAAGACGAAGCCGATATTGGCGCGGTCGATCGAACCGCCCCAGTCGAGTTGACCGGATGTCGGCGTCGACAGGCCCGCGATCAGCCTCAACGCCGTCGACTTGCCGCAGCCGGACGGCCCGAGCAGGCTGACAAAATCGCCCTCGCGGATGGCGAGATCGACGTCGCTCAATGCAGTCACGCCATTGGAAAACACCTTGCCGACATGGCGCAGCGTCAGCAGCATCGGGCCTTCACCCGATGCCGTCATGGGCGCCTGCGCCATCTTTTCCAGCTTCACGACTACTTCTTCAGCTCGATCCCGACACCTTTGTTGATGAAGGCCAGCGTGTAGGCCTTCTTGATATCGATGCCCTCGGGCGTGACCTTGGCGTTGACCATCTTGTCATAGAAGCTCTTGATCCGGTCTTCGTTCATGGCACCGATGCCGAGCTTTTCGGTGTCGCCGGAATCGGCCAGGCCGAACTTCTTCATCTGCTCGATCGAGAAGGCAATCTGCTCGTCGCTCATGTCGGGGTTGTCTTTCTTGATCATCTCGTTGGCGGCCTTGTTGTCGCCGTAGAGGTAGTTGTACCAGCCCTTGGCCGAGCCATCGACGAAGCACTGGACCACCTCCGGCCGCTTGTCGATCGTGTCCTGCATCACCTCGATCGTCGTCGAATAGGTGTCCCAGCCATAGTCGGCGAGCAGGAACTGGTTGGGCACGAAGCCGCCTTCCTTCTTGACCGCAAAAGGCTCCGAGGTGACGTAACCCTGCTGGATCGACTTCTTGTTGGCCAGGAATGGAGCGGTGTTGTAGGTGTAGGGCACGCGCTTGGCGGCATCGAAACCGAGTTCGATGACCATCCACTGGAAGAAGGTCTGGACGCCCTCGTCGCCGAGAATGTACTGGTCGGCGTTCTTCAAATCCTCCCACTTGTCCAGCCCCTGCCCCGGGTGGGACATGATGACTTGAGGGTCCTTCTGGAAATCGGCGGCCACGACGCGCATCGGGATGCCCTGCTGGACGGCGTCGAAGGCCGACAGCAGATTGCCGCCCATGTAGAAATCGAGCTTGCCGGCCAGCAGCAGCGGCCGCCCGCTGACCTGCGGACCTCCCTGCGAAATCGTCACGTCGAGGCCACATGCAGCGTAGGTGCCGTCGGCGACGGCCTGGTAGTAGCCGCCATGCTCGGGCTCGGCCAGCCAGTTGGTGCCGAAGGTGACCTTCTCGTTTGCTGCCGCGCCGAACGTGCCGGCTCCAAGCAGCGCGACCGCAAGCGCTGAAATCTTCTGTTTTCCGTACATCGACACCACCCTTTGTTGGCTCCGGAGCGTCACGCGCCGGGCTCGACACCATTGATCCAAGAAGCAAGACACATGCCACCGCCCGGGCCGCCTGCTTGCGCGGCAGTCACTGCCAACACCGGACGGGTCATGCTGTGCGGGAGGCATCGTGCCTATTTTTTGGACGCCTGTCCACAATCGCCCTTGTGCCATGCACCACATCTTGAACGTACTATCGGTCACGTCTTAGGCTGCTCTCGCAGACAGGAGATTGCCATGTTCAGATACCTCGCGCCGAAGTCGATCAAGCCGCCTTTCGCCCGCTACAGCCACGGCGTCGAGGTGCCGCCAGGCAAGCGGCTGGTTCTGTGCTCCGGTCAGGTCGCCATCACGGCGGACGACGAGATCCCCGAGGATGCCGGCGCGCAGGCCGAGCTCTGCTTTCAAAACATAGCGGCGATTCTGGCTGAAGCCGGGCTGGGGCTAGGCGACATCGTGCGCATCAACGCCTACGTCACCGACCGCGCCTTTCTGCGGCCCTAAATGGACGTCCGCGACCGCTTGTTTGCCAGCCCCGCGCCCGCCTCGACGCTGATGATCGTGTCAGGCTTTGCGCGGCCGGAGTTCAAGGTCGAGGTCGAGGCGATTGCGGCTGGGTGATCGACAGGCGACGTTTGGCGCGCTAGGTCTCCCTCACAGTCAAGAGGCATGACATGACCGTTGCAAACAGACGCGTTTGGTGGGGCGACTACCGGACCACCGAATACGCCGCGATCGATCCGGAGGCGACGATTGCCGTGCTGCCGGTGGCGGCGATCGAGCAGCACGGCCCGCATCTGCCTGTATCAACCGATACCTCGATCATGAACGGCATGCTGGAGACGGTCATCGCCCGCCTGCCCGACGACCTCGACATCCGCGTCCTGCCGGTCCAAGCGGTCGGCAAGTCGAACGAGCATCTGCAGGCGCCGGGCACGCTCACCCTGCCGGCGACCACCCTGGTCGATGCCTGGACCGAGCTTGGCCTGTCCGTTGCCCGCGCAGGCGTAAAGAAACTGATCGTCGTCAACTCGCATGGCGGCAATGAAGAGATCATGGGCATCGTCACGCGCGAGCTGCGCGTGCGTGAGAGGATGCTGGCGGTGAAGACCAGCTGGCAGCGCTTCGGCCGCCCCGCCGGCATGTACACCGAGCTGGAAGACCGCCATGGCATCCATGGCGGCGACGTCGAGACCTCGCTGATGCTGCATTTTCGCCCGGAGTTAGTCGACATGGCCAAGGCCGACAATTTCGCCTCCAAGGTCGCCCGCGCCGAAACCGAATTTGCGCTGCTGCGCCACACCGGAACGCACGCTTTCGCCTGGATCGCTGGGGATCTCAACCCCAACGGCGTGGTCGGCGATGCCAGCATTGCCACGGCCGAGAAAGGCCGACTGACGGCGGAGCATCAGGCCGACGGCTTCATCACCCTGTTGAAGGATGTGCGCAAGGCGAAGCTTGCCGACTGGCTGGCATAGCGGGCCGCCTTAGCCGTCGATCTTCAACACGAAAGGCGTACCCTCAAAAGCATCGGCGCCGCGTCCGATCGCCTCGATCGCTTCGATCATGCGGCCTTGTCGTGAGAGAAGAGCATCCGCGACGGCGATCAACCGTGGATTGGGTGTCGCCGAGGGCGAAAGCGTCCGCAATGTCTGCGCAAGTTCGACTTCGTCGCGCTTCGGGGCGAGCGCCGCCGCAATGATATAGGCCGAGGCGGTCGAGCGGCTGATGCCGGCATAGCAATGGACGACCATGGGTTTGGCGCGGTCCCATTTCCGGGCGAAATCGAGCAGATTGCGCACATGGCCTTCGCCGGGCATGGTCATGCCGTCCTGCGCCACCGCGATGTCGTGCATGACCAGATGCAGGTGGTTTTCCCTCGCGATTGAGGCCGGCCGCGTCACCTCGGTGCCGGCAGCGAGCAGCGACAGCACGCGCTCGGCGCCGCTTTTGGCCACCGTCTCCTCAAGCTTTGCCAGCGAACAGATATGGATCATGGCGCGATCTCCTTCGACCCATCGTCGCGCCGTGCGTGCCAGTCGGCAAGCGCCGATTCGAGCCGCTGCCATTCCTCCTGACGTCCAGGCAGCCCCGCGCGGAGCACCTGGGGACGCTCGGAAAAATGCCTGAGCAATATGCCGCGCTCACCGAGCGTCGAAAACAGCCCCGGTGCATCGGCAAGCCGGAGATAGCGAAACAGCGTCGTGCCGCCGGCGACAGCAACGCCAAAGCGCGAAAGCAGCGCATCGAGCCGCGCCGCATCCTGCGCCAGCCGCCGCCGCATGTCGGCCTGCCAGCCGCTGTCGGCAAGCGCGCGGATGCCGTATTCGAGCGCTGGGCCGGCGACCGCCCAAGGGCCGAATTGCGTTTCAAGCCTTTCGACCGTCACCGCATCGGAAAGTGCGAAGCCGAGCCGCAGGCCGGCGAGACCGAAGAATTTGCCAAACGAGCGCAGCACGACGATGCCGCCCCGCCCGACATCGCCGGCCAGGCTTTCCGCGTGCGGGCCGACATCCATGAAGGCTTCGTCGACGACCAGCAGACCGCGTATGGCGCGCAATGTCTCGGCAAGCCGAAGCAGCCTTTCCCGCGACACGACTCGCCCGTCGGGATTGTTGGGATTGACGACGATGGCAATTTCGGCTCCGGCAAGCGCCTCGAAATCGTCGACCTCCGCCACCGCATGGCCGGCAATCGCGGCGGCCCTGGCATGCTCGGCATAGGTCGGCCCGAGCACCAGCGCCTTGCCGGGGCTGACCAGCGAGGCGACGCGCGGCAGCAGGATCTGCGTGCCCGGGGCGACCACCACATTCTCGGCCGAAGGCGCGCCATAGGCGCCGGCCGCGACCCTGGCCAGCTCACGCAGGCGCGCGGCCTCCGGCAATCGTGACAGGGCGGTGGCGGGCAGCTCGAAAAGCGGGTAGGAGTGCGGATTGATACCTGTCGAGAGATCGACGAAAGGTTGTGGCGCGTGAGGGAAGAGCGCCCTCGCCCGGCCAAGGGATCCACCGTGATCCACCACAGTAATCGCTCCATCAGAAAGCTTCATGTCGATCCTGATCGCTTTCCTGTCGCTGGCCATCGAACGCATCCTGGGTTACCCGGACTGGCTGTTCCGTGCCGTCGGCCATCCCGTCACCTGGTTCGGCAGGCTGATAGCCTTTCTCGACCTCAGGCTCAACCGCGACACTGATTCCGACGCGCTGCGTCGCCGCCGCGGCGTGCAGGCGCTGCTGGTGATCGTGCTGGTGCCGGCGGCAATCGCCTTCATCGTGCAAATCCTGCTCTGGCAGCTCTTTCCTGCCGGCATGATCATCACGGCAATCCTGGCCTCGTCGCTGCTGTCGCAAAAGAGCCTTACCGAACATGTCGAGGCGGTGGCCGATTCGCTGGATACCGGCGGGCTGGCGCTCGGCCGCATTGCGGTTGCGCGCATCGTCGGCCGCGATCCAGAGAAGCTCGACCATGCCGGCGTCAGCCGCGCCGCCATCGAAAGCCTGGCCGAGAATTTCTCCGACGGCATCGTTGCGCCCGCCTTCTGGACAGGTGTCTGCGGTCTGGCCGGCGGCGTCGCCTACAAGGCCGCCAACACCGCCGATTCGATGATCGGCCACCGCACCCCGCACCACGAGGCCTTCGGCCGCGCGGCGGCACTCTTCGACGACTGGATCAACCTGCCGGCGTCCCGGCTGACCGCGTTGCTGATCGTTGCCGCCGCCTTTCTCGTTGACGGCGCCGATCCCCGCAACGCCTGGCAAGCAGTGCGGCGCGACGCCAAAAAGCACCGCTCGCCCAATGCCGGCTGGCCGGAAGCGGCAATGGCCGGCGCACTCGGCCTGGCGCTCGCCGGCCCGCGCAGCTATGGCGGCGTCATCGTCGAGGACGCCTATATGGGCGAAGGCGGCCGCCGCGAGGCCGACAGCACCGACATCCGGCGGGCGCTGAAACTTCACCAGATAGCAGACTATCTGCTGATCGCGCTGTTTGGATTGCTCTCCGCGGTCGTCATCTACCTGGATGTTTTGATCTCGCAGTAGATGCGCCGCCTGACTCACCAAGAGACACGGACTTCCTTGGCGTTTGAATCCACCGCCGCGCCAAATCTTTTGATCGCGTAACCGCCGGCGGCCACTGCCGAGGATTTCAGCACAGGCTCAATCACAAGGAAAAGCTTCTCGGCGTCTGGCCCGTACAGATAGAGGGTGCATTTGCCCTCGCCAAACTCGTCGCCATCAAATTCGCCGACATGCGCATTCGAAACAGCTTGTTCCAACCGATCCTCCAGAACTTGGACCGATTGCCGCTCTTCCGGCGCCCCGAACTGACCGCCGCTCAGAAGAAGATAGACAATTACCGCTTGTTCCAACGGTCATCTCCCGAAGTTAGACCCTCAAAACTCGATTCCCTGCTGCGCCTTAACGCCTGCGGAAAAATGGTGTTTGGTCACGCCCATCTCGGTGACGAGGTCGGCCGCCTCGACCAGCGCCGGCTTGGCATTGCGGCCGGTTACGACGACATGCAGGCCTTCGCGCCGCGCCTTCAGCGCCGCGACCACCTTGTCGAGATCGAGATAGTCGTAGCGCAGCGCAATGTTGAGCTCATCGAGGACGACAAGGCTGACAGAGGGGTCGGCGATCAGCTCCAGCGCCTTGGCCCAGGCGGCTTCGGCCGCCGCAATGTCGCGCTTCAGATCCTGCGTCTCCCAGGTGAAACCCTCGCCCATCGTGTGCCAGACGACACGGTCGCCGAACGCCGCGAAGGCGTCCTTTTCGCCGGTGTGCCATTTGCCCTTGATGAACTGGACGACGCCGACGCGCTTGCCATAGCCGAGCATGCGCAGCGCCAGCCCGAAGGCGGCCGTGGTCTTGCCCTTGCCGGGTCCGGTGTTGACGATCAGCAGCCCCTTCTCGACCGTCTTTTCCGCGACCTCGGCGTCCTGCACCGCCTTGCGTTTGGCCATCTTGGCGCGGTGGCGTTCTTCGTCTTTTGCGTCGATATCGGTCATCATTTCACCTTGAGCGGCAGCCCCGCCACCATCAGTAGCACCGTATCGGCAACCGCCGCGACCTGCTGGTTGAGACGGCCGGCGGCATCACGAAACCGGCGTGCGAGCGCATTGTCGGGCACGATGCCTTGCCCGACTTCGTTCGAGACAACGAGCCAGGGCCCGCGCGGCCGCGACAGCATGTCGGCTAGCCGCCGGCATTCCGCCTCGAGATCATGGTCGGAAAGCATATGATTGGTCAGCCACAGCGTCAGGCAATCGACGAGCACCGGCTGGTTGTCGGGCAAGGCTTCGAGCGCTCCGACAAGATCGAGCGGCGCGTCGATGGTCGCCCAGCCTTCGCCGCGCCGCGAGCGATGCAGCGCGATGCGCTCGCGCATCTCATCGTCATAGGCTTCGGCGGTGGCGATATAGGCCCATGGCGGCGGCAACGCCGTCGCCAGGGTTTCGGCATGC
>NZ_JAMYQZ010000126.1:0-12564 GCF_040321145.1 Mesorhizobium sp. M0514 | reverse complement strand
CGGCGTTTTCTCTACGAGAATTGTGTGTTTCCGCCATCGGCGGCAAACTTCTAGGCTGTGGTCCGGCATCCGCGCCAGACGGCAAGCCGCTGGAGGACATCATGACCGACACGACCTCAAATCCGCAGGCCGATACGGCACGAGCGTCTGAACTCGGCGCGGTCGCCCGGTTCCTGAAAGCGACCGAGCTCGACACGCGCATGCTCGGCATGGTCGGCGCGCTGCTGGTCATCTGGGTCGGCATACATATCCTGTCGGGCGGGCTTTTCCTGACGCCGCGCAATCTTTGGAACCTGTCGGTGCAGACGTCCTCCGTCGCGATCATGGCGACCGGCATGGTATTGGTCATCGTTATGCGCAACATCGACCTTTCGGTGGGCTCCGTCGAAGGCGTGATCGGCATGATCATGGGCGTGGCACAGGCCGAATTCCTGATTCGCATCATCGGCTTCCAGCTTGGAAACCCCTGGCTCTGGATCGTCGCGCTTGCCGCCGGCGTGGTGCTTGGTCTGCTGATCGGCGCGTTCCAGGGCTTCATCATCGCCTATATGCAGGTTCCGGCCTTCATCGTGACGCTTGGTGGCCTGCTGGTCTGGCGCGGCATGGCATGGCTCATCACCAGCGGGCGCACGGTCGCGCCACTCGACGCCACCTTCCAGCTGATGGGCGGCGGACCACGCGGCTCGATTGGCGCCGCTGCCAGCTGGATCGTCGGCATCGTCGCCTGCGCGGCGGTCGCCTTCGCGCTGCTCAACGGTCGCTCGCAGCGCAAGCGCTTCAGCTTTCCACTGCGCCCCGTCTGGGCCGAGACCTTGCTTGGCGTGGTCGCTTGCGCGGCCATCCTCGGCGCCGTGTGGATCGCCAATTCCTATCCATGGCCGATCGGCATCGTGCGCCAGTACGCACAGCAGAACGGCATCACCGTTCCCGAAGGCGGGCTGTTCATCGCGCATGGCATCGCCATACCGGTGCTGATGGCGGTGATTGCCGGCATCATCATGACGTTCATCACCAAGCGCACGCGTTTCGGCCGCTATGTCTTCGCCATCGGGGGCAATCCGGAGGCAGCGGAACTCGCCGGCATCAACACGCGCTGGGTGACCATGAAGGTGTTCATGATCATGGGTGTGCTGGCTGCAATCAGCGCGGCGATCTCGTCGGCCCGTCTCAATGCGTCAACCAATGCGCTGGGCACACTGGACGAGCTTTTGGTGATCGCGGCCGCCGTCATCGGCGGCACGTCGCTCGCGGGCGGCGCCGGAACGGTGATGGGCGCCATGCTCGGCGCGCTTCTGATGCAGTCGCTGCAATCCGGCATGGTGCTGCTCGGCATCGACTCGCCGCTGCAGAGCATTGTCGTTGGCGCTGTCCTGGTCATCGCCGTCTGGCTCGACACCGTCTACCGCAAGCGCGTCTAGGGAGGAACGACTATGGAAAAAACTGCTCCCACCGGTACGCCACTGATCGACATGCGCAACATCTCGATCGCGTTCGGTGGCATTCGCGCCGTCGACGATGCGTCCATCGATCTTTTCCCGGGCGAAGTGGTGGCGCTGCTTGGCCACAACGGCGCCGGTAAGTCGACGCTGATCAAGATCCTGTCGGGCGCCTACAAGCGCGATGCCGGCCAGATCTTGGTCAACGGCCAGGAGGCCTCGATCTCCAATCCGCGCGACGCCAAGAAATACGGCATCGAAACGATCTACCAGACGCTTGCGCTGGCCGACAATGTCGACGCTGCCGCCAACCTCTTCCTCGGCCGCGAACTGATGACCGCGTGGGGGACACTCGACGATGTCGCCATGGAGGCCGAGGCGCGCAAGGTGATGGGCCGGCTCAATCCGCGCTTCCAGCGCTTCAAGGAGCCCGTGATCAAGCTATCGGGCGGCCAGCGCCAGTCGGTGGCGATCGCACGCGCCATCCTGTTCAACGCCCGCATCCTGATCATGGACGAACCGACGGCCGCGCTTGGGCCGCAGGAGACGGCGCAGGTCGGCGAACTGGTCAAGCAGCTCAAGGCCGACGGCATCGGCATTTTCCTGATCAGCCACGACATTCACGACGTGTTCGAGCTTGCCGACCGGGTCTGCGTAATGAAGAACGGCCAGGTCGTCGGCACCGCGCTCACCACCGATGTGACGCAGGACGAAGTGCTCGGCATGATCATCCTGGGAAAGTGCCCGCCCGGCGCCATTCCCGGTCCGGGTGCGCTGAAGATCGCGGCCTGAGACCACGCTATCGTCAGCTGTCATGTTCACTGATGCTCGAGATCGATAAGCCGGCTAAATATGCATGATATGCCAGCTGTCATTATGGCTTGGCCGCGCCATTGTCTTGCCGCGGCGACTTGCCCATAAAGGTCCCGAACCGTCCATGGGCCTGCGTTGAAGAAGTTTTTCCCGATCCTTGCCTTCATTGCCGTTGCACTGATCAGCCTGACGATGGCGGGCTTCGCCTATTTCGCGACCCAGGAAGCGGCGCGCATCAAGTTCGAGGCGACGGCCGACGACGCGCTCAACCGCATCGAAAGCCGTATCGATCTGCATCTGTCACTGCTGCGCTCGACGCAGGCGCTGTTCGACGCCCGCAATGGCGAGATTTCAGGTAGCGAATTCAAGGCCTTCTTCAGCGCCCTCGATGTCGATAACAATTTCGCCGGCCTGCGCGGCATCGGCTATCTCAGGCTGGCCAAGACCGGTGACGAAGCGGCGGTCGAGCGCGAGATGTTGCGCGACCGCGGCGCCGCCCACACGGTCTATCCGGACACGACACAGCCATGGCGCACGCCCGTCGTGCTGTTCGAGCCGCTCGACCCTGCCAACGAATCCACCATCGGCTACGACATGTTCACCGAGCCGGTGCGGCGCGAGGCGATCGAAAAAGCGATGGCCGATGACGCACAGCACGCAAGCGGTCTGGTCCAGCTCGGCCAGGACACTGGCGCGGCGCAGACCTTTACCGGTTTCCTGGTCTTCGTCAGGCTCAATGTCGAAACCGCGCCGGATGGTATCAATGCGTCCAGATCATCGACATCAGGCCTTCTCTACGCGGCCTTCCGCGCCCGCGACCTGTTCCAGACCGCGCTCAGCCGCACGCCTTTGCTGCCGGTCAACACCGCGGTCTATGACGGCACGGCCGACGCCGACAATCTTCTGTTCCAGTCGGAAACGCCGCCGGTTGCGAGCTTTGGCGACAGGCTGTTGGTGACGCGCAAGATCATCGTCGCCGGTCGGCCGTGGACGGTGCTGTTTCGGCCGACAAGCGCATTTTCGCAACCGTCCTCGCGCGCCATTCCGGTCATGCTCGGGCTGTTCGGCCTGCTTCTGGCCGGCGCCATAGCGTTGGTGGCCCGCTACCAGGAGCGCGCCTACGACGCCAAGTCGCTGCTGCATGAAACGACGGAAAAAAGCCTGCTCGAAAAGGATTTGATGCTGCAGGAGATGAAGCATCGAATCAAGAATTCGATCACGCGGGTGCTGGCGATTGCGCGCCAGACGGCGGCGCAAGCAACCGACGTGCAGGAGTTCTCAACTTCCTTTTCGGCCCGCCTGCAGGCAATGGCGGCTTCCCAGGACATGCTGACGCGTTCGCGCTGGCAGAAGGCCGATCTTGGCGACCTGCTGCGCATCGAGCTCGGCCAGGTATTCGGCAAGGAGCTTCCGGAAGGGATATTGTCAGGGCCTCAGGTGCTGCTCGACGAGAGGACGACGCAGGCGCTTGGCCTGACCTTTCACGAACTGGCGACGAATGCGCTGAAATATGGCGAGGCCGGCAATTCCGTGGGTGCGCTGAAGGTCGACTGGTCGTTCGAGGGGCGCGGGTCCGAGCGGATGCTGGTTCTGAACTGGCGCGAGGCCGGGCAGAAGGAACTCGAAGCGCCGGCGAAGACCGGCTTCGGCACCAAGCTGATCGACCTCAATGTCACGCGCGAATTGCGCGGCACGATTGCCCGAGATTTTCGCGTCGATGGGCTTACGGTGGAAATCAAGATCCCGCCGCCTGATGCAGGCAAACAAACGGAGACCGGCTGACCGGTCTCCGTCTCGATTGTCTGACGCTTTTGAAGCGGATCAGCAGCGAGCGGTGTAGAGCCGGCCGCGATTGTCGCGATACTGGCAATAGCCGTTGCGCAGGTTGCGCACCAGCAGACCGGAACCGGCGCCAACGGCTGCGCCGATCAGCGCACCCTTGCCGCCGCCGATCAGTCCGCCGGCCAAAGCACCGACACCGGCGCCGACGCCGACATCCTGCTCGGTCGTGCTGCAGCCGCTGACGGCGACCACCGCAACCATGGCAATAATCAATTTCCGCATAGAATCTCTCCTCACTTTGTCCTCACTTTAGTAAGCTCCAGCCGCTATTTAGCACGAAACAGCAGCCTTTGCCCGCTCGATCTTATTGTTGGCTAAGAGAGTCTTTTTCGCGGCGCGTGGCGTTCGATGCGACCACGACACTGGAAATCTGCAAAGACGCGTCGAGGGTGCCGTCCGGGCGCACGTTCCAGACGATCTGGTCGTAATCATCTTCCAGCGCGGGGTCGACCCTAAGACATTTGGCAACGACGTGCTCGGCCTGACCCTGCACGTCGCCGGCAGCGAATGGACGTTCTGCCGTGCATGCTTCGGCGGTTTCGAAAACACTGACCGGCACCGGCAGTTCACGGCATTCGGTCATGTTGTTCGAACAGCCAATTACCAAAAGCAAAGCGGCGATGTGTTCCACGGCGACACGTCCTCTCGCCATAAGAACGGTCCACAGCCGTCAAAGTTCCTGTGCCGAAAGGGCGTTAATAATTCGTCGGCTACGAGCTGGACAGTTTCTGAGCCAGGCTGCTTGGGAGCAGCGTGAACCTGAGCATCTGGCTCAGACCAATTGCGACGCCACGATCAGCACAACAGCGGCGACGAGCGCGACAGCGGTGACGCGAAGCAAGGGATGCCAGGCGTGCTGCAAAGGCGAGGCTGAAGCGTCAGGATCCTGAAAGCCGCTCATCGACACCCGGGCGGCCTGCTCCAGCCTGTTCATATCGGCAACCGTCATGATCATTCCTCCCATACTCGCGTTGCAGGCTGCGGCCGAAACATCGGTTGAATCGGTCAAGATCCAGCAATCTCTGGGAACCACAGCATCGGATTTTATGGTGAACAGCCGGTTAAGGAATCCCGCCGCTCATTCGGTTTCGAAATTGCCGTGCGGAACGACGAGGCGATATTCGAGGCGGTCACTGGTGATCTCCAGCGTCGCCGTGCCGTTCAGCGATGCCGGCACGACACGTTCGAGGGCAACGCTGCCGAAGCGTTTCTCGGTGCGCCTGTTATCATTGGCGACAATGGCCTCGACCCAGGTCAGCGACAAAGCCGGCTTGTCTGCGGCCTCTGCGACGTTCGACAGATCGGCGGTTACCTCGACAAAGCCGTCCGGCCGCGCCAGGGCGCCGTAGCTGAATGAATTGACGGCGAGTTCGTGCATTGCCAGTCCAATATGAATGGCCGCGTTGGGATTGAGGTAGGGGTTGACGCCATTGAAGCGCAGGCTCTGCGCGGGATCGGCGCCGTAGCGAACGACCTGGCCGCGGATAAGCTCGCGAAGTGCTGCACCCCGCCAGTTCGACGACGTTACCAGGTCCTGGGAGGAAGCCAGTGACTGCAGGCGGCCGCGAAAGCGCTTCAGGAAATCGTCGGGTGTCTCGGAATAGCGGCCGGTCTGGGTGGCAATACTCTGGATGATGGCCAACAGGTTCTTGGAGCGGTGGCTGACTTCGCGCAACAGCGTCTTCAGCGTCTGTTCGCGGCGTTTCTGCTCGGTGGTTTCCACCATCGTGGTGACGACGCCCTGCACGTCGCCGCGATGGCCCCGATCGGCATCGACCCATACCTGGAACCAGCGCATGCCATCACCGGTGGGAACACTCAGTTCAAGGCGTTCCGGATTGCCGGAAGCGATCACATTGCTTTTGGCGGCGGCGATTTGCTCAGCTTGCGCCGGTGGCAACGCGCCGTTGCTGTCGGCTGTGTCGGAAACCCACGGCGCACGCATGTTGCGGGCCCATACAGTCTTCAATTCACGATCCTGATAGAGGACGGAAATGCCGGCATTGTGCAGAGCGTGAAGCAAGGCCCGGCCAAGCTGCATTCCGCTTTCAGCCGGGTGCAGTGCGATCACCTCGTCGCCCTGTCCGCTCTCGCCTCCGCCAATGGAACGCATCAATCACCTGTCCACCTGATCAGGACCGAACGATTCACTTGGACTCAGTTCCTGAGTAGGTCCCCAGAAAAGGTCCGCCGGACGATGTCCCGTTGGAGGACATCGCCCGGCGGTGGCTGGAAACCGTTTGAGGGGTGCGGCTTCCAGTGTTCTTCGCCCGCTCCTACGATGCCCGTCTGAACAGGCCGGCCAGAAGCGAGATGACGAGGAAGGCGAGAAAGATGAAGAACAATATTTGCGCGATACCGGCCGAGGTACCGGCGATGCCGCCGAAACCAAGCGCGCCGGCGATGATCGCCACGACGAGAAATACGAGCGCCCAGTAGAGCATGATCTGTCTCCTTCCGATACTGGATCAAGAACGTGAGTGATTGCTGTTTGTTCCACCATTTGCCGAAAAAGAAGGTCTTTGGAAGAGGCCCGGACGCGAATTGATTCGCGCGCGTGAGCGCCATACGGCGCGACGGGCAGCCGCCGATCGCCGGGTTAGGCGATCGCCAGTGCCGCCAACGCTGCGAGGCGGCGAAAAGTTGGAGATTGAAGGCCCTACTTCACGCGGCGGCCTTGGCCTGCCGGTCGAAGAACAGCGCTTGGCTGATCAGCGCCTTTACCATGTCGGGATTGAACGGCTTGGTGACGAGGAAGGCCGGTTCAGGCCGCTCGCCGGTCAGCAGACGTTCGGGGAAGGCGGTGATGAAGATTACCGGCACCGAAGTCGACGACAGGATTTCGTTGACCGCATCGATACCCGAGCTGCCATCGGCAAGCTGAATGTCAGCCAGCACCATCTTCGGCCTTGTCTTGCCGAACATCGCCACCGCCTCGGTATGGGTGCGCGCGGTTCCGACCACGTGGTGGCCGAGGCTCTCGACCATTTCCTCGATGTCCATGGCGATCAGCGGCTCGTCCTCGATGATCAGCACATCGGTCGCCACCTGGCGAGAGATCTCATTGCTCGCCTGGGCAAGCAGTTCGGAGAATTCCTTGGCGTCGACATCGAGAATTTCAGCTGCCTCGTCTTCACCGAAGCCTTCGACCGCGACCAGCAGGAAAGCCTGGCGTGGCCGTGGCGCAATGGCGTTCAGATTGGCGGCGGCGCGCTGCTCCCATGCCGATTGTGCCTGCTCCTGCGGAACGCGGATGGCAATGGAGGTGAACAGTTTGGCGAATACCTTGTAGAGCGCGATGCGGTCGCTTGACGCTTGCGGGAAGATGTCGACGTCGGCGATGATGGCTTCGAGCATCGCGGCGACCAGCGCATCGCCACTCTCCTGCGATCCGGATACGGCGCGTGAAAAGCGGCGCAGGAACGGCAGGTGCGGAGCGATGGTTGCGGAAAGGCTCATGGTAGACGTCTCCCTCAGATGACGTGATTGCATAGATTGCAGGTCAAGCTGATTGCAAGCCCCAACACCCAAACGCCGGTTTTGCGAAAAAGTTCCGAGACTTGTGGAACGAAACCGTACGGGCGACGTTTGTGGTGCGATGGGCAACCAGACGAGGGGGCCGCTTTGTGTTGTGTAATGGGGCGGCTCGGGGCGCTGGATTTAAGGGCGAAGTGAAGGACATGAATAAAGAAACGCTGGCTGGCGCCGCTGACAGGCGCCGGGCCAATTCCGGCGACCCGCTCGGGGCGAATTCGGAAATCGGCCGCAAACTCAAACAATATTATGACGAGCTGGTCTCGGACAATGTGCCGGATCGCTTTGCCCAGTTGCTCAGCCAACTGGAAAAGGCCGAACCTGCACAGAAGAAGGACTGAGGCATGGCAGCTGTCTCACAAGGGTTCAAGACCGACCTGCTCGGCTCGATCCCGAGCCTGCGGGCCTTTGCCGTGTCGCTGACGCAGAATGCCGACAAGGCCGACGATCTCGTGCAGGAGACGCTGGTCAAGGCTTGGGACAAGCATGAGAGCTTTCAGCCCGGCACCAATCTCAAGGCATGGCTGTTCACCATCCTGCGCAACGAGTTCTATTCCCAGATGCGCAAGCGCGGCCGCGAGGTGCAGGACAGCGACGGCATCATGACGGCCAGGCTTGCCGTTCATCCGGCTCAGCACGGCCAGCTTGACCTCAAGGATTTCCGCGGCGCGCTCGAGCAACTCCCCGAGGACCAGCGCGAAGCCATCATCCTCATCGGCGCTTCAGGCTTTTCCTATGAAGAGGCCGCCGAAATCTGCGGCTGTGCGGTCGGAACGATCAAAAGCCGGGTCAGCCGGGCCCGCACGCGGTTGCAGGAGATCCTCAAAATCTCCGGCGAAGACGAATACGGGCCGGACGCGATCTCGTCCCAGGTGACGGGTTCAAACGCTGCCTGACGGCGGAGGCCCCGTTTGCGGGCCTGGGCTCTCTACACATACCCATCGAAGATATCTCAGACTGGCGCGCGGCCGCAGGCCGCCGCCAGAGCCTCGACGAGATCGGTCCCCGAATAAGGCTTGGTGACCAGGCGGATGCCGGGAAAAGACCCTTTGATCTCATCGGGGTCCGAATAGCCGGAGGCAAAGACAAACGGCAGGCCCGATTGGCGCAGCCGCGCGGCGAAATCGAGTGTGGACGTTCCGCCCAGCATGAGGTCCACGATAGCGGCGTCGAACTCGCCAACGACCTTCTGCTCATCGATCTCGGCCAGAGCGCGGGCAATCACTACGTCGTTCGCGCCATGGTCGCGGCAAAGCTGCTCGACATCCATGGCGATCAGGAATTCATCCTCCAAGACAAGAATTCGCAATCCCTCAAGCAATGGCGGCACTTGGCAATCTCTCCTCAATTCTTGCAGCATCGGGTACAGTGACTCCAGTCAACCGCATCGCGGACCTTGGGGGATCGGTCAGGCCTTAATCCGAAAAGTTCGCCCACCGGCTCTACTCCACAAGCGAGCTTCGAATTCGCCTCAGTGGAGTGTAGCGAGTCATGATCGCTATTTGCCATCCTGTCATTTAAAAAAGACATGCCATCGGCAGCGGAACCGCGGCCTTGCAAAGGCGTAGCACTCAGTCTCTGGCAAGAGACTTTCGAAAGAGGGATCGAAATGTCTGGCCAGAATGGTCGTTCGTTTTCCAGCCGTCAGTACCCATGCGAGATCTGCCCGCTTCGGCCATTGCCGGTGTTCCGGGAATTCGAGAAGCAGGAGCTTGCCTATGTCAGCATGTTCAAGAAGGGCGAACTGGCCGTCGACAAGGGCGCCACAGTGCTGGTCGAAGGCAGCCAAAGTGCTCATCTCTACACCGTGCTTTCGGGCTGGGCCTTCCGCTACAAACTGTTGTCGGACGGCAGGCGCCAGATCCTGAACTACTCCATGCCCGGCGATCTTATCGGGCTGCAGGGCAGCCTGATGGGCGAAATGCAGCACTCGGTCGAGGCGCTGTCTCCCATGCTGTTGTGCGTCTTCGAGCGTGAAAACCTGCACGAGCTCTACCGCAACCATCCGGGCCTTGCCTACGACATTACCTGGCTGGCGTCGCGCGAGGAGCGCATGCTGGACGAGAACCTGCTCAGCGTCGGCCGGCGTACGGCGGTCGAGCGCACCGCCTATCTCATTGCCTTCATCGCCAGCCGCGCGGCGGCAGTCGGGCTCAACGGCAAGGCGCCGGTGCAAATCCCGATTACCCAGCAGCATGTCGCCGATACGCTCGGCCTGTCGCTGGTCCACACCAACAAGACGATCCGCAAGCTCATCGATCGCAAGCTGATCGCCTGGCGCGACGGCGGTTGCGAAGTGATCGACGGGGAGGGGCTGAAGGATCTCGCGCGCTGGGAGGGCCTAAGCGAAGGCCGTCGGCCGCTGATCTGACAGGCAGGCCTCCATCTGGGGCTGGACTCGCACTTGCAAACACCCTTTCATGGATACGGTATCCGATTTCGGAACCATGACGTGTGTCGGGCGTTTGAAGCCAAGCAAACGCAAGGAGTTTAGAATGGCAACTGCCGCAGGAAAAACCGCCAACGAAAGTCAGACGAACGCCGACCTCGAAGCCGACATTCGGCAGTTGAAGGCGGATATCGAAAAGTTGACCAAGCAATTGGCCAAGACCGGCGAACATGGTTACGGCACGGCGCGGCGCGCTGCTGCCGAAGGCGTCGACCAGTTGCGCGCCCAGGGTGAAGCCGTCTTCGACAGCCTGCGTGGCAACGCCAAGGATCTTGAGGCCCAGATCACGGCCAATGTGCGCGAGAAGCCAGTTACTTCACTGGCGATCGCGGCCGGCGTCGGCTTCCTGTTTGCGCTTCTTGCCCGGCGCTAGTTTCGACAGAGATGGGCATGCTGGCACCGCTTATCTCGGCCTTGGCCTCGGGTGAAGCCATTGCCGCCATGCGCCGCGCGCGCACGGCGGCAATCGTCTACGGGTTCGCCGCCGTCGCTGCCCTGTGCGGCCTCGGGTTTCTCCTGGGGGCGGCCTACATCTGGGCGGCTGACCGTTATGGCTCGATGGCCGCCTGTCTCGGCTTCGCGGCTGGTTTCCTGGTACTGGCCGGGCTTATCGTGCTCATTCATCAACTTGCGGCTGGAACGCGTGCGCGCCGACGTGCGCGAAGGCGCAATGCCGACCTGAAGGCGCTCGGTATCACCGCGGCGCTTGCCGTGCTGCCGGCCTTGCTCAAGGGGAAAGGCGGGAAGGGCGTCATTCTCGGCCCGATGATCGCGCTCGCGGCCTATGCCATCTACCGTGAGAACGTCAAGCCGGACCGGGGCGATCCGGACAGCGAAGCCGACTAAAGCGCGCGCGCTGATACGCTGTTCCCGGGAAAACCGCTTCGCACTTCTGAAATTGCTTTAAGCCGGCAGATCTTCAAGCGGCATCGATATTTCGGCGAACACGCCTTCGCTGCGGAATTCGTGGGTCACTTCGCTCGATAAAACCTTGGCGAGGCTGCGGCGGATCAGGATAGAGCCGAAGCCCTGGCGTTCCGGCGGGTCGACTTTCGGCCCGCCGCTTTCGCTCCAGGTCAGCACAAGGCGGCGCGCGCCTTTCTTGCCCGCCGCCTTCCAGTCGACATCGACCTTCCCCGAGCCAACCGACAGCGATCCGTATTGCAGCGCGTTGCTGGCCAGTTCGTGCATGATCAGGCCGAGCCCCACCGCCTGGTCAGGCGAAAGCAGCAGCTCCGGACCGGAGATCACGATGCGCGGCCGTTCTGCCGAATCGAACGGCTTGACCTCGATCTGCATCAGTTCGCGAATACCGATGCCGCGCCATTCGCGATCCGACAGCAGGTTATGGGCAGCGCCCAGCGCCTGCAGCCTGGCGCCGAAGGCTTCCAGGAATTCGCTTGGGCGGCGAGCGTGGCGAACGGTCTGCGTCGCCAGCGCCTGCACCGTCGCCAGCGTGTTCTTGACCCGATGGTTGAGCTCGCGCAGCAGCAGCCTTTGCCGGTCCTCGCCGAGCTTGCGTTCCGAGATGTCGTAGTTGACGCCAAAGATAAGCGTCGGCTTGCCTTCGCCGTCGCGCTCGATGACGCGGCCGCGGGTGACTATCCAGCGCGGCGGATCGAAGCCTTTGACCCGGTATTCGCCGAAATAGTCATCGCTGCCGGTCAGGGCATCGCGAAAGCGCGTCTCGGTCTGGTAGACGTCGGGCGGGTCGATGGCGGCCAGAATGTCGCGCGCCCGCAGTCGGTTCGAACGGGGCAGGTTGAACAGCTCCGACAAACGCACGTCGCATTCGATCATGTCGGTGCGGATATCCCAGGCCCAACTGGCGAGCGAGGCGGCGTCGAGCGCTATGGCTCGGCGCTTTTCCTCCTGCGCCAAAGCAGCGGTGGCAATGGCGCCGCTGCGGGTGGCGTCCTTGAGGGTAAACAGGCTGGCGGCGAGGCTGGCCAGCGATTTCAAATGATCGAGCGCGGCAGCGGACGGAAATTCATGCGGCTCCCGGTCGAGCACGCACACCGTGCCGACGCGCGCGCCGGCGACCACCATCGGCGCGCCGACATAAAAGCGGACATGGTGTTCGCCGGTGACCAGCGGGTTGCCGGAGAAGCGAGGGTCGATGCTGGCATCCGGCACCACCATCGGCTCTCCGCCGGCGGCAATGGTATGGGCGCAGAACGATATGTCGGTCGCGGTTTCGGTCTCGTTGAAGCCGACACAGGATTTGAACCACTGTCGTTCGGTGTCGAGCAGCGTGACGAGCGCGATCGGCGCCTGCATCACGGCTGCGGCAAGGCCGGTGATGCGATCGAAGTCGGGATCGGAGTCGGTGTCGATCGCGTCAAGCCTATGCAGTACGGCAACCCGCTCCGGCGCCGCTACGGCGCGGCGGACCTCAACCGGCAAACCAGCCTGCTTCGCCACCTTGCTATCCACCAAGCCCCCTCGCTTGCAGGCCCCACCTGCGGTGGCGCGCATCTCGCGCGGCGG
>NZ_JAMYQZ010000125.1:0-12584 GCF_040321145.1 Mesorhizobium sp. M0514 | reverse complement strand
GATCCTCACCTGCGTGCTGACCGACGGATTGAGCGCGGTCGAGGCCGCCTGCCAGGAAGCCATCGAGCACGGCGTCTCGTCGTCGGCGGTGATCCTCAACATCCTGGCCCGCAGCCGCGATCCGGCGCCGGGCACGATCCTTTCCATTCCCCAGGCGCTGAAGCTGGCTCACGAGCCGATCGCCGACTGCGCCCGCTATGACAGCCTCAGGAGGACGAACAGCCATGGAAACACCGAAGTACTGGAACTGATGGGGGCGCTGAAACTCTTCGGGATGCGCGCGGCCTATGACGAGATCATGGGCGTCGCCATCAAGCGGCAGCACGAACCGCCGAAGATCGTCGGCGATCTGTTGCAGGCCGAGATATCGGAGAAGCTGGCCCGCTCCATCAAGTACCAGCTCACCGTCGCCAAGCTTCCGCTGGCCAAGGATATCGAGGACTTCGATTTTGCCGGCACGCCGGTCAACGAGAGCCTGATCCGCGACCTCGCCGCCGGCGCTTTCGTCGCCGATCAGCGCAATGTCGTCCTGGTCGGCGGGACAGGCACCGGCAAGCGCATCTGGCGATCGCCATTGCCCGTTCTCTCATCCGCAACGGCGCACGCGGGCGCTTCTTCAATGTCGTCGACCTCGTCAACAGGCTCGAGACCGAAACCCGCTCCGGCCGCCAGGGCCGCATTGCCGATCACCTGACCCGGCTCGACTTCGTCGTACTCGATGAGCTCGGCTATCTGCCCTTCGCTCTGGCCGGCGGGCAATTGCTCTTCCATCTGGTCTCGAAGCTTTACGAACGCACCAGTGTCATCATCACCACCAATCTCGCCTTCGGGGAATGGCCGAGCGTCTTCGGCGACGCCAAGATGACAACCGCGCTGCTCGACCGCCTCACCCATCACTGCGAGATCGCCGAGACCGGCAACGAATCCTGGCGCTTCAAGAGCCGATCTCAAAGCTAAAGCCGAAAGCCAATCAGCCGCGCCCGATCAGGCTGTGCAACCCCGACCAGCTCCGCCTGATCGGGCGCTTACCGGCGTGCCCTTCACCGCCCCAAAACCGGGGCCCCTTTTGCGCGAAAATATGGGGTCCCGATTCCGTGATCATTGACATGCAGACCGGCAAGCGCCCGAACATTGTGATCGTTTGCGCCGGTGATCGAGTAGAGCAGCAGTCGTCGGCTTCTCTGGTCCGTGTTCTTCGCCTGTGCGGAAGACACGGCGTTCCAATAGCCGCGCTAGGCACCGCGACTTGGCTATTGGCGGAAAGCGGCATGCTCGACGATACGGCATGCACGATCCACTGGGACAAGCGCGCCGCCTTCTCGGAAACGTTTAGTCGCCTTCAGGTGACTGACCGACTCTTTGTTCGAAATGCTCGTCTCGCTACCTGTGCAGGGGGGTTCGCGTCCTTCGACTTCGTGATGGAGTTGATCGGCGAACATCTCGGCGAAGAGGCCGCGTTGGCGGTTTGTAGACATACGATCGCTTCGCACTGGCGCTCGGCTTCAGACAGACAATGGACCTTAAGCGCTGATGCGACCGGTATCGGCAAGGCACTGGCGGAAGTGATCTGTATCATGGAGGAGCACATTGAAAATCCACTGCCTCTCCGAGACATCGCTAAGCGCGTTGGCCGTTCGCAGCGCCAGATCGAACGACTTTTCAAGCACTCAGTGTCCTCCTCTCCGATGCGCTATTATCTCCAGGTGAGGCTCGCCCGCGCCAAGCGCCTAATTGAGCAAACTGAGTTGCCGATGGTGGAGATCGCGATCGCATGCGGCTTCGTTTCGACATCACATTTTTCGAAGTGCTTCCGCACACTATTCGACATCAACCCCGGTGCCTGCAGAAACTGATCACGGTCCATCAGTGAAGGTCTCGATCGGGCCTGTCCGCCTTTTGGGCGAAATGTTTTCCAAGCTCCCTGAGCAAAGTCCAAGGGGCGATTCTTCCGCGCCAGCGACTGAGCGGCAAAGCGCGGAGACGTCAATTTGCGCTATCGCAGCGAGCCGTGATGGAAGTTCTACAGCCATCTTCGACCAGTACGGCTACTCGAGAGCGAAACGGCCAATGTCCTTCCACTGGCGATGCCTGGTCGCCCTCAACCAGGTCGAGGCTCAGCAACAACTAAGCTCGCAATGTTCTTCCACGAGGGCAGTGAAATCCGTGACCGGCGCGATAGCGGCGCTTCAGGCTTCGCGAGATCTGGCACGGTATGCGCATTCGTGGCTTAGCGCGGCTTAGCACACTATTCGATCTCCCCTACGGGCCGTTCTTCGTGGCTGTTGACCGTCGTGGGCTTCTCAGGTTTCGCGCGGCTTCGACCATATTGATCAAGGCAGGGCGGACCTCCTCCCACCGGCGTGTCTTCAACCCGCAATCCGGATTAACCCAAATCTGATCGTCGGAAAGGCGCTCCCGAGCGAGCGAAAGCAAGCTCGCCATTTCGCCGGATCCTGGCACGCGCGGCGAGTGAACGTCGTATATTCCCGGCCCGATCTCGTTGGGATAGTCGAAGCCTTGAAAGGCGTCGAGCAGTTCCATCTGCGATCGGGAAGCCTCGATAGAGATCACGTCGGCATCCATATCCACGATCGCATTCATGATTTCATTGAACTCGGAATAGCACATATGGGTGTGGATCTGCGTCGCATCGTCCACAGCCGTCGAAGCGAGACGGAAGCACTCGACGGCCCAATCCAGATAGGATACCCAGTTGGATTTGCGCAGCGGCAACCGCTCGCGCAGCGCAGCTTCGTCGATCTGGATTATTTGGGCGCCCGCCTTTTCGAGGTCGAGCACCTCCTCGCGTATTGCCAAAGCAATCTGACGGCAGACTACGGAACGCGGAAGGTCGTCGCGCACGAACGACCAATTGAGCATGGTCACCGGTCCAGTGAGCATCCCTTTCACTGGTCTCTTCGTCAACGATTGGGCGAATTCCCACCAGTTTACCGTCATCGGATTGGGCCGCGACACGTCGCCGAATATGATCGGCGGCCTCACATAGCGCGACCCGTAACTCTGCACCCATGCGTGTTGGGTGAACACAAAACCGGAAAGCTGCTCCGCAAAATATTGCACCATGTCGTTGCGTTCAAATTCGCCATGGACCAGCACGTCGAGACCGATTTCCTCTTGCCAGCCTATTGCCTCTTCAATCTCCTTTCTCAGGAATAATTCATAGGCAAGGTAGCTAAGTCGTCCCTTGGCATGAGCCGCCCTTGCATCGCGCACCTCCTGAGTTTGCGGGAAGGAGCCGATGGTCGTAGTCGGCAAAGGCGGCAGGCGAAGTTTTTCGACTTGAGACCAGGAGCGTTCGGCAAAAGCGCTCTTTCGCTGCTTCATGCAGTCGGCGATGCGGGCAAGCTTTCCCTCGACCAGAGGATCATGCACCTTCGGTGAGGTTGCGCGGGCCGCAGCTGCGTCGTCCGCAGACTTCAGCTCCGCCGCAACCATATTCCGACCTTCGGATAACGCGCTGGCAAGTAAGGCCAGTTCTTCCATCTTTTGCGTTGCGAATGCGAGCCAGGACTTTATGTCCTGATCAAGTGCGGTTTCCAGCTTGATATCGACCGGAACATGCAAAAGTGAGCAAGACGGAGCGACCTCCACTCGGTCCAGCGGCCAACCCGCGACGATAGGCGTGATCCGGCCGAGGATGGCAGAGAGGTTCGCGCGCCAGACGTTACGGCCGTCAATCAAACCGAGCGACAGCACCAAGTCCTTCGGCGCAAGTCGGCCGACCAGCTCCAGTTGCTCGGGAGCGCGCGCAAGATCGATGTGCAATCCCGCTATCGGCAGCGAAAGGGCGGTCTGGAGATTGTCGCCCAATGCACCGAAATAAGTAGCCAGCATGATCTTGAGATCGGGCGCAGCTCTGGAGAGCCGATCGTAGGCAAATTCGAAGGCGGCCTGCTCATTTGGAATCAGGTCAACAACGAGAGCTGGTTCATCGATTTGGATCCAGTCGGCACCTGCGAGCTTCAGGCGCCGCAGAAGTTCCTTGTAGACCGACAACAACTTGGGAAGCAGAGCAATAGGGTTAAAGCCTCGGGCGGACGACTTGGAAAGCTTGAGGAATGTAATTGGGCCAAGAATCACCGGACGCGTATGGATGCCCAGGGCCCTAGCTTCGAGAAAATGGTCCATCGGCTTCGCCGAGGAAAGGGCAAAGACCTGGCCGTCAGCGAGCTCTGGAACGATGTAGTGATAGTTGGTGTCGAACCACTTGGTCATCTCCATCGCTCTCACCGCATGATCCAAGCCTGCCGTCTCGCCATCCGCAGCTTCGCCTTGGCGGCCTCGCGCCATGGCGAAATAAGTATCCAGGGGGACGGGAAAATCCCCCTCGCTCCAGCCATAAAGTTTCGGCACGGCACCGACCATTACTGCTGTGTCCAGCACATGATCGTAGAGGGAAAAGTCGTTTGAGGGGATTATGGTCACGCCCCGGTCGCGTTGTTCGACCCAATTTGCTTCCCGCAGCGCCCGCGCTGTTTCGAGAAGGTCGTCAGCGGCAGATCTTTGCGACCAGTAGCTTTCAAGCGCGTGCTTCAATTCTCGACGACGGCCGATACGCGGCATGCCGAGCGTTGCAACGGGAACTTTTCGCAAGATAGGCATATCATACCCCGATGATTAGGGCGTGGGTGCAAGGCAGACGTGGTGCGTATCATTGTCAGCATTTTCCTGTGGCAAAGAATTGTGAATTTATTTGAAGATTCTGTTGCTTGTCGCCCAGGTGCGCGCTGCGTTGCGTGCGATCGACCTGTCCGCCGAGCTCGGTCGGCGCGCCGATCGGCTGCTTGCGGTAGCACCGAAACTACGCGCCCGGGCGTCGGACCTTGTCTTCGAAAGGCGCTTGTCCAACGACGCAATCGCGGCGCCCGAAAACATTGCCGGCATGAGCGATCGCGGCCTGCGCTAGCTATTAGATCGGCTGGTTGAGCTCGGTGCCGTGCGTAAGCTTTCCGGTCGGTCCTACCTTCCGCAAGCGACGCGCGCAAGACGAAGCAAAGGCCGGTTAGATGACCGTCGATCAGGCGACCGCCGTTCAAATGACCATTTGTTCGACCTCGAGTTCGATCACCTGCCGGCGGAGGTTCGTTGACGCGAATGGATGCATCGCGTCGAGGCAACCATTTTTGCCGCCGGCGAACCCGTCTCGCGTGAGGCTCTTGCGCGCATCGTCGGCAAGAGCTGCAATCTAGATTGAATCATGGTTGACATCCGCTAAGAACTGCGTGGCCGCCCCTATGGCTTGGTCGCCTCGCTGGCGGTTTTCGACATTTGACTCGACCGGCCTATGCCGACGCCATCCGCAGTGCATTTGGCACAGCCCTAGGCGGAAATCACCGGGCGGCGAATTTCGCAGTCGGACGTGACGTGCATCGCCTACTTCCAGCCAATCACCCGCGCCGAACTGTCGTCCTTCTTTGGCAAAGAAATCAGCCGCGATCTCATCGGTCATGTGCGCGGCGCGAAGCTGATCGCGTCTGGTCCGCGCAGCCCGATCCCCGGCGCGCCGTATACCTATGTGACCACCAAAGCGTTCATGCTGGAGTTCGGCTTCCACAGGCCGGAGATGGACGACACCGAGGGGCGCAGCTTCCTAGTAGTCGGAGCATGGAACGGCTGGTGACCGCCTACCAGGAGGATCTCCTGTCTGAATGCGCCGTCGCATGCCGGAGTTGCGTCACGATGGCGGGAACGGGCACTTCGATCCATTCCCCGCGCGGCCGCTCGTGCTGGCTGGTTTTCTCGCTAAAGCTCGCCCGGCCCGACAGGCGGAACGGCTTCGTCACCTTCTGCCGCGGTGCGACCTGTGTCTTGCCAAAGCAGGCCGTTCCCTTGCCGGCGGGATTGCGCAGCATCCCCCACACCACCGACCGTTCCCAGCGGGTGACGCGCCGGCGCGTCGCCAGCCCCCTCTCGTTGAGAAGGCGGGCAAGGGCGCCAATGCTCAGGCCGTCGACCATATATTTCTCGAACACCAGCCGCACCACTTCGGCCTCGGCTGCATCGACTTCATGGCGCGCCGGCGCGTCATTCGTCTTACGAATATACCGATAGCCGTAGGGCGCCCCACACAGCACGGAGACTTCGCCGGCCTTGGCCCGGTGGCGCTTACCGCGCCGCGAGCGTTCGAGAATCTGGGCCCGTTCGTACTCGGCGATCATGCCCTGGAACTGCACCATCAGCTGGTCTTCCGGGGTATCGAATGCGGTGCTTTGATGAAGATGGGCTCGACACCGCGGCGAGCGAACTCCTCCATCAAGAGAACCTGATAAGCATATTTTCTGCTCAACCGATCCGGGGAATGGATCAAGACAGCCTGGATGTGTCCCTCGGCCGAATGCGGCCATGGCTTGCTTGCACGTGGGCTGAGGGTGGCGTAGGCAGCCGTGGCGTTGTCGCGCCAATTCACCATGTCCCGGCGTCAGGCCATCTATCGAGAAGGCGCACGCGATCGGCCGGCCGGTGCCAGTGACCGGGCCGACAGTGGCGGTGACGTTCAAGCTGGCGCCCAGTTTGGTCGACGCGATTCGCGCGCGGGCGGCGGCGGAAGGAACGACGATCAGCGCCACGGTGGGTCGGGCGCTTCGGGCCTTTCTCGAAGCCGATGGCCATGGCTGAGCGGCGGGAGAGCGATGTTCGCAGCGTCCTTCTCGAGCCTGTCTTTGACCGCCTGCTGCCGGCCAAATTGGCACAGGTGTACGGCATCCATGGTTGCGGAGCGGCTTCGCATCGTCGGCGCGGGTGCACGGCTAAGGAGGGAAGCGACGACGTGCGCAGCCATCTATGCCCGGGTGTCCTCCGACCAGCAGAAGGAGGACAACACGGTTGCCAGCCAGACAACACGGCTCTGGCGTGACGGCCCTGTAGAGCAACACCTACTTGGCTCGACACCCGTTGGCCGGTACCGCCTAGCATGGATGGGAACGCCTGACTTTGCCATTTCTTCTGGAGAGCCGGATGCGTAACGAAAGACGCACGTCCGGTTCGGCGAGAGGCGATGTGAAACCTGCCGTCGAAAGGCGGCAAGGCGCATATCGCCTACTCTACCCCAGCTACCTGAAGGTGCGCCGCGGCGGCCGCATCGTCTCGGTCGCCGTCATCATCGCCGTCGGCGTCAACGCGGACGGACGGCGCGAGGTGCTGGGCATGGAGATCGGCACCTCGGGGGCCGAGCCGATCTGAATGGAGTTTTTGCGCAAGCTGACCCGCCGCGGCCTCCGAGGTGTAAGGCTGGTTGTCTCTGACGCGCACGAGGGCCCTCAAGGCAGCAGTCTCCAAGGTGCTGTGCGCCACCTGGCACCGCTGCAGGGTTCATTTCGCCCGCAATGTGCTAGCCCCTGCCGGCAAGAGCAGCCGTCGCGTCGTCTCGGCCTTCATCGCCACCGCCTTCGCTCACGAGATAGCAGAAGCCGCCAGCCTGCAGTGGCGCGCCGTCGCCGACCAGTTCCGGCCGAAGGTGCCGAAACTTGCCGCCATCATGGATGAGGCCGAGCATGACGTGCTCGCCTACATGAGCTTCCCCAAGGAGAATCGTGTCAAGCTGCACAGCAAAAACCCGATCGAGCGGCTCAACGGTGAGATCAAGCGGCGCACAGAGGTCGTCGGCATCTTTCCCAACGACGACACGTGCCCGCTATATGGCGCTTGAGACGATCAGCCAGATAAGTGATGATCCGTTCGTCAGCCTGCCGGCAGTGGCACGCTGATCAATCCGGCCCCGTGCCGGAGAGCACGGCGACCAATGCCGTCAGCTACACCACGTCAGTAGGCACGATCCACGATGAGTCTTATCTTACGCCACCTGCGCCGGGAGGTACCAGCTGCAGATTGTTCCTATTCGTCAGCGATCGGAAATGGTGTGATGGACCAATCGATCAACTCGACGGCATGCTGAAGTATCGCCTCGGTCTGCGCATGGACAGGTGAAGCGGCGATGACATGTCCGATACAGTCTCGGTAGTCGCCTTTCCTGCCGATCGGCGTCTTGGGTTCAACATAGAATTTGACCTCGGTGATGCCTGATACGGCAGCCGCTTGACCGCCGCCACCGATCCGATCGAGGGCGCCATCGCGATCAGCAACCAGGAACCGCGCGGCCGCAGTGTGCGAATCCCTTTTACGCAAATCGCATTCGTCGCCGATGACAAGCTTGATGTGTTCGGTGATTGATCGACACCGTAAGCCAGCCGAACCAGTTGGGGATCGGGCGTGCCACCCATGCGCGGATTGACTTCGATGACGACTGGGCCCCCCTTGTCCACCGGAATTCTATGTTCGTTGGCCCCCAGCCAAGGTCGAGAGCTCGCAAACAGCTCAGGGCACAACCCACGCCGGAAACGAACTCAAAACTGGATAGTAACTGCTGCCAACGTCAAGGACTATCGCGAACATGATAGAGGCCGCCTACATTGAGTTCGCGGCGGATGGCTCCGGCAAATTCGCGTTCGGTGTCGGCTACTCCTGGCAAGGCAATGACGATGGCCGAAGCCAATATGGCTGGGCTGAAGTCCAAACCAGACGACTCTATCAACGGACAAATATGCTTCCATGGCGGCGAGGCAGACTTCGTCGCTCGCAAGTGGACTTCTTCAACAACCTGGCCAGACCTCGACCGGCATGAACAGTTTAATCTGGCGCGAGAGGCAGAATCAGCCTGGAGTGCCAATGAGGTCCCGAAAACACTGCGTTCTCGGCTAACACGCCCCCAGACTCTGAATAGTTATCTCCCCCGGTGTTCATGTTCCGGTCAAACCGCGGAAAGTTGCTAGAACTCACTTCCAACCGAATTCGGTGCCCTGGCGCAAACCAGTTCCCGGTCGCGTTCAGATCCACGGTGATTTCGTAGATTTCGCCGGGGTTGAGTAGCTGCGGGTTTGTGTACCGTTCCGATATCGGGCTCGGAGGATGCCGGTTTGCAGCTGGATAGCGCGGCCGTCGGGATACACATCTACAAGCTTGCCCGTGAAGTCAGTGTCCCGCGCAGAGGAGGAAACATGTAAGACCATTCTTATTTTTCCAACTACTTTCAGTCCCTCCTCCAACAACTCGCTTGTAAAAACTAGGACGTCCTGGCGCGCCTCGATTGCACGTTGGTCAGTCATTTCGACGGTCCAGCTCTGTCCTGTCCGCGTCGGATCAGTCGGATCGTAAAGGTATCTGTCACAAGACGGCGAGTGGGGCGGGACGAAAGACAGTAGCCCATCCCGTTCAGACTGCTGGCGACCGTTTTGCTCGAGAGGTACATCTCAACGTAGCGGGTTCCTGGGATTGGCATGTCGCTGGCCGTTCGCCATACATTTTTCCCGTAAAGCCAACAGGTGACCCGTGGCATATTATCTAGTGCATGAATGTCACCCTTCACCAGTGGTTATTCCATTTCAAAATTGCATCCCAAAGATCGAACCGCGCATCTCCGAGGTTGAGGTCGCCGAATCTGAAATTGTCAGTCAGGCGATCAATACCACAGTGTGTACCGGGGCCCATGATCATATACTGATTATCATGTGCGGTTGCATTAGCCGCGTGGTTTTTGGCGAAGTTGAATGCATCGATTGCCTCGCCCGGCTGGACGTCATTCCAAGTGTCGATCCAAAGGGCCGGCGTGTACAGCTTGTCCTCGTTTGTGACACACTCGGTATCGCGCCAAAAGCTGGACTCCGGCGGATGAGACATGGTTCTATCCCAGTCGGTAGGCGGCAAGCCTGCCCGATCAAGGATCCGGCGATTGGAAGGTCCCACAGCAGCTTTTCCATATCTAGCTTGTACCGGGATCGAAGAGAGAAAAATGGGCGAAGCGCGCCCACGTCTCGGTCTCCATGGAAGGATCCAGTTTGAGATAGAGACATGGCGAGTTCGCTTGCCAGCCAAGCATATTGGCGTACTCGCGGGCTCCACCCATGTAGTTCCAGAGCATGGTATGTCGCCCTAGCCCAGAGCTAACCGCCTTGATGCACGGCGATGAGGTTTGGCGGCCTGAAGGGGCGATGTGGCCGCTGTTGGGCGCTTTTGCGCGAACCTCGTCAGGCGCCGGCGGTGATCCGTCGTGATGGCAGGTGGGGTTTGCAGGTTGCGGTCAGCAGGTTCGTTTCGGGGCGTCTGCGCCCCATGGTTATGTCGCGAGCCGCGGAATGCGATCGAGGACGATGCGCAGGATGCGTTGGTCGGGGCAGGATGTCGGCAGGTGCAGGCGGATTTGCGTCTTCATCTCGACCACCCGCGCAACGATCTTGATGAGGCGCAAACGCAGCGTGTCGAATTGCGCGACGGCAAAGCTGGAGCATTTCGGCATCGCAGCGCGCAGGCCCCACATGAGCCAGTAGGCGCCGGCATGCAGGAACAGCCGGAACTGGTTGGCCGTCGCTCTTGTGCAGGACGTTCGGTCGGCGGCGAGATGCGTCTTCCAGGACTTGATGTGGTTCTCGGCCGCTCCGCGCCGGCAGTAGACATCCTCGTAGAGCGCCTTGGCCTTTCCACCGGCGAGGTTGGTGACGATGAAGAGGGTGTCAGCACCTTGGGCGCCGACCTCGACCCGCGCTATGATGCGCTCCACGCGGCTCCAGCTGGCGGCCCCATCCAGGAACTCCTTGAACCTGCGGACCTTGTTCGTCTTCGGTGACGCTTCAAAGCGCGCCGTCGTGCGGGCTTCCAGGTCCGCGACATGCTTGCGCAGGGTCGTGGTGGGCGGTACGCCGAGGATGAAGTCGACATCGTTGGCGCGGCACCAGTCGATGATCTGCGGGCTGCAATAGTGACCGTCGGCCCGGATCAGGATCCGGGTGTTCGGCCAGTTGCTCCGGATCGCCCGCACGAGGCGGCGCAGGTGAGCGCGGATCTCAGCCCCACTTGGCCGCTTGGCCGGTCGCAGGAAAGCAGCCACGAACCGGCCGTCGCCCTCGAACACAACGATCGGCTGGAAGCCGTACTCGTCGTGATGGGCATTGAAGAGGCGGAGCTGCTGGTTCCCGTGCACGGCGTCAAACGTGTCGTCGATGTCGAGCACGATCCGCTTCGGAATCTGCCGGAAGGAGCGCAGTAGAGGTCGACCATGGTCCGGCCCATGGCGAGCAGCGAGCGCACATCGGGTAGGTTCTCCAGCCGACACATCGTCGATTGCGACGCCAGATCCCGACCCGAAGGGAGCGCATCCTGGGCCATCTTGAAGACCGGGTCGGAACGCAGCCGGTTGGCGTCGTTGCCATCCTCGTAACCGGCGGCGATCATCTTCATGCGGAAGCCGATCATATCTGCAAAGTTGTGGATGACCTGGTCCGGGCTGCGTGGATCATCGATGCAGCGCGCCAGACGGTCGGCCACCCGCAGTCGTTTCTCCACCTCTGCTAGAGCCAGAACGCCACTGTCCGACGACAGCAGGCGTCTAAACGGACGACGACGGACTTGCCGCCGACACATGACAGCCGC
The DNA here is from genome assembly GCF_040321145.1 of Mesorhizobium sp. M0514. Lineage (NCBI taxonomy): Bacteria > Pseudomonadati > Pseudomonadota > Alphaproteobacteria > Hyphomicrobiales > Phyllobacteriaceae > Mesorhizobium > Mesorhizobium sp. M0514. Next base: position 1,148 of record NZ_JAMYQZ010000125.1, on the reverse strand, counting down.
TCAGCGGCAGCGTAGGATCATTCATGGCGGGTGTGGTCTCCGGAAATGATTCGGATCGGCCTTAGCAACCAAACCTACGTCATTTCAACGGGTTGAACCACATCCGCCAACCCACCGTGAATTTTCAGGCTAAATGCTCCAGCGGCCGCCATAGGCGTAATCGCTTTGAGGCTGAGAGTATCGGTAACTGCGCCCACCACCTGAGCATTGCCCAAGTAAGAACAGCCCCACATTCCCATACGGCGCGCCGACCAGGACTGCGCATCCAGCCATTTTGCGGTGTCTTCGAAATCGCGCCTTTCTGATTTTGCGTATTTGAAAATGCCCTCCGACTCGAAGACCCCGCGGAAATCTTGGGTTACGACTGCGTATCCCGCATTGATGTAGACTTCGACCGGTCCGGTGCAAGAACACGTACGCGGAGTACTTTCAACATCATAAACGAAAGGCGAAGTTTTTTTGGACACCCAGTTCGGACGCAGAGTGTTTTTGTCGTATGGTGTGCGAACGAGTATAATAGGGAATGGGCCATGACCGCTTGGCAAGTAGATGTCGGTCGAAAGATTCACGCCGTCACGCATCGGAACCTTCACGCTCGGCAGCAGCCGGTAGGCCCCCTCGGGAGCACTCAGTGTCTGAATCGGAATGACCGCCATGTTATCAGGTCCTTGCGAGGCGTCGGGTGAGCATGCGGATATTTGCGATGAAGACCCAGGCCTGCGCGGATTCGACGGATCGCTCGAAGTCCTTGGCCAGCCTTCGGCATCTGCCCAGCCATGCGAAGGTCCGCTCGACGACCCATCGGCGCGGCAGGACTTCGAAGCCTTTGGCGCTGTCCGACCGCTTGACGATCTCCATGGTGAACTTGCCGATCTTTTGCAGGGCGCCCCGCAGTTTCGGCCCTGCATAGCCACCATCGGCAAAGACATGGCGCAGCCACGGCCAGCGCTCGAGTATGGATTTCAGGACGGCCGGCGCGCTCTGTCCGTCCTGATTATGTCGCCTCCGCCGGTCGTTATGTCGCCTCCGCCGCTAAAAACGGTACAGGGAAATCGAGAGATTTTCACAGGACATAGCCAGTCTGGAAAAAACATCTAGGGAAATTCACAAACTGCTGAGAGCCACGTGGCGGTGCTATGATGTCGATG
>NZ_JAMYQZ010000124.1:0-13995 GCF_040321145.1 Mesorhizobium sp. M0514 | reverse complement strand
GTGCGCGGCGCCGCCAACGAGGCCTGGGGCAAGAAGCCGCTGGTGACGGTGTTTGTGACGAGGTGAGGGAATAGGCAGTAGGCGGTAGGCAGTGGAGAAAAATGCAGATGTATCACTACTGCCTACTGCCCATTCCCTACTCTCTTAACTTGTGGAGCACTTCATGCTCGGACGCCTGAACCATGTAGCGCTTGCCGTGCCGGACTTGGCCGCGGCGATTGCGGCCTATCGCGATACGCTTGGCGCGAAGGTCACCGCGCCGCAAGCGCTGCCCGAGCATGGCGTTACCGTGGTGTTCGTCGATGTCGGCAACACCAAGATCGAACTCCTGGAGCCGCTGGGCGAACGGTCGCCGATCGCGGCCTTTCTGGCGAAGAACCCCTCGGGTGGCATGCATCATGTCTGCTACGAAGTCGACGACATCCTTGCCGCGCGCGATCACCTCAAAGCAAGCGGCGCCCGCGTGCTGGGCGACGGCAATCCCAAAACCGGCGCTCACGGCAAGCCGGTGCTGTTCCTGCATCCCAAGGATTTCTTCGGCACGCTGGTCGAACTGGAGCAGGCATGAGCTGGATTTCGTTTGCCGCGCTGTTCTTCATCACCTGGTGGCTGATGCTGTTCATCGTGCTGCCGTTCAGCGTCAAGACGCAGGATGACGATCAGGACGTGACGCTGGGCACTGTTGCGAGCGCGCCGCGCGGACCGCATATGCTGCGCGCCGTGATCCGCACCACCATCGTCACGGCTGTCGTCATGGGGGTTTTCTACAGCCTGACGCACGGGCTGGGTTACAGCCTCGACGAAGTCCCCCACATCATCCCCGAAGCCAGCCAGACACCGGCTAACTAACACTTTCCCGCTGACAGATCGGCTGGGATGTTTGTGCCTGTTTCGGAGCGCCAAACTCAGGTTTTGTCTCACCAGCCTGCGACGCGCAATCGGCGGTCAGGCATGGCCCACCCGCATTAGAATCACGCCTTGGTGTCAGGCTGACGCAAGCTCACGTGATTTGGGAACAGGTTGATCTAACCAGATGATCGGGCAAAAAAAATGCAAGGCACAAGGCCTTGCAATTTAAACGCGTTCCGATCTGTTTTCCGGTTTCCGGCGGCAGCGGGTAACCGCGCCTAGATCGCATCCTCCCAAGACTTTGACCGCGTAGGAGAGCAGATTTTTCTCCACCCTCTCGGTTATCGGGGCACACTAGCCTAACCCTGATGAAATTGTCACGCAGAATTTTGCCCGCAATCGGGCAATCTGTGCTGCAGTGCACAATAGTGCGGCAGGCTTTGCTTGCGAAACGAACAACACCGGGGCTGCCGCCTTAATCTGGTCAGGTGTGCCGCGTCGCCCGGACGCGCAAAGCGTGTGTGAGGACTTTGCAGTCAGGCGATCACTTTGCGTCAGAAGCATTATCGTTTTCGGTGCGAAGGTCTTTGGAAGAAGAATCGATTTTTGCGATTTCGGGCCGATACGGCCGGTCGGGTTTCCATTCCGTCACGAAATAGCTATGAAGCCGGGGCAAGCAAGCCAGCCGCGCCGATTCCGGCGCAGCCTCCTCTCTCACGGACCTGTCCATGCGTTTGTCGCAGTTTTTCCTGCCCATCCTGAAAGAAAATCCGCGCGAGGCCGAGATCGTCTCGCACCGGCTGATGCTGCGTGCCGGCATGATCCGCCAGCAGGGGCAGGGCAGTTTTTCCTGGCTGCCGCTGGGCAAGCTGGTGCTGGACAAGGTCTGCCGCATCATCCGCGAGGAGCAGAACCGCGCCGGCGCTCTGGAAATCCTGATGCCGACCATCCAGTCGGCCGATCTGTGGCGCGAAAGCGGCCGCTATGACGATTACGGCAAGGAGATGTTGCGCATCAAGGACAGGCAGGACCGCGACATGCTCTACGGTCCGACCAATGAGGAAGTGGTCACCGAGATCGTGCGCGCCTACGTCAAGTCGTACAAGGACTTGCCGCTAAACCTCTACCACATCCAGTGGAAGTTCCGCGACGAGGTGCGGCCGCGCTTCGGCGTCATGCGCTCGCGCGAATTCCTGATGAAGGATGCCTATTCCTTCGACCTCGATTTCGAGGGCGCGAAGGCCGCCTATAACCGCATGTTCGTATCCTATCTCCGAACGTTCACGCGCATGGGGCTGCAGGCCATTCCGATGCGGGCCGACACCGGGCCGATCGGCGGCGATCTCAGCCATGAATTCATCATCCTGGCCGACACCGGCGAGAGCCAGGTCTATTGCGACCGCGAATATCTGTCGCTCCAGGTGCCCGGCGAGAAAACCGACTTCGGCAATGACGGCGAGATCGCCGACATCGTCAAGACGTGGACGACGCCTTACGCCGCCACCGACGAGATGCATGACGAGGCGGCCTGGGACAAGCTTGGCGAGGCCGACCGGGTCTCGGCACGCGGCATCGAGGTCGGCCACATCTTCCATTTCGGCGACAAATATTCCAAGCCCATGGGCGCCAAGGTGACCGGGCCCGACGGCAAGGATCATTTCGTTTCCGGCGGCTCCTACGGTATCGGTCCGTCGCGGCTGGTGGCGGCGATCATCGAGGCCAGCCATGACGAGAGCGGCATCATCTGGCCGGAAGCGGTGACGCCGTTCGACATCGGCCTGATCAACATGAAGGCCGGCGACGCCGAGTGCGACCGCGTCTGCGGCGAGATCTACGCCGCCTTCACCAGCGCCGGCAAGGATGTGCTTTACGACGACACCGACCAGCGGCCGGGCGGCAAGTTCGCCACTGCCGACCTGATCGGCCTGCCCTGGCAGGTGATCGTCGGGCCGCGCGGCGTGGCCGCCGGCGAGATCGAGATCAAGAACCGCCGGACCGGCGAGCGCGAGACGCTGCCGGTCGCGGAGGCCAGGAAACGCTTCGGTGCAACCGCATGAGCGAAGCCGCGGCAGCGAAGTCTTCGGTAGCCCAGTCTCCGGTTGGCAAGTCTCCGGTCGCCAAGTCTCCGGTCACCAAGTCTCCGGTCGCCGGCCCGTTCTCCATGTTCGAACGCATGGTCGCCTGGCGTTATTTGCGGTCGCGCCGCAAGGAGACGGTGATCTCGGTCATCGCCTCGATCTCCTTCCTCGGCATCATGCTGGGCGTCGCCACGCTGATCGTCGTCATGGCTGTCATGAACGGGTTTCGAGCCGAACTTCTGACCCGCATCCTCGGCGTCAACGGCCATCTGATCGTGCAGCCGCTGGATTCGCCGCTTGAGGATTATGCGCAGGTCGCAGCCCGCATCAACGGCGTGGCCGGCGTCAAATACGCGATACCGCTGATCGACGGCCAGGTCCTGGCGCAAGGCAATGTCGGCGGCGGCATGGGCGCGCTGGTGCGCGGTATCAGGGCCGAAGACCTCGGCAAGATCGCCATCGTCGCCCAAAACGTCAAGCAAGGCACGCTTGACGGCTTCGACTCCGGCGATGGCGTCGCCATCGGCAAGCGCATGGCGGAGAATCTCGGCCTTGTGCTCGGCGACACCATCACGCTGATCTCGCCGGACGGCGATGTGACGCCGATGGGCACGACGCCGCGGCTGAAGGGCTACAAGGTGGCGGCGATCTTCGAGGTCGGCATGTCGGAGTATGACAGCTCCATCGTCTACATGCCGTTTTCCGAAGCGCAGCTCTATTTCAACATGGACGGCAGGGCGCAGACGATCGAGATCTATGTCGACAATCCCGATAATGTCGACGCGCTGAAACCGCTGGTGGATGCGGCGGCGCAACGGCCGATCGACATGGTCGACTGGCGCCAGCGCAACGAGACGTTCTTTTCAGCACTGCAGGTCGAGCGCAACGTCATGTTCATGATCCTGACGCTGATCGTGCTGGTGGCGGCGCTCAACATCATCTCCGGCCTGATCATGCTGGTGAAGGACAAGGGCCACGATATCGCCATCCTGCGCACAATGGGCGCCTCGCGCGGCGCCATCCTGCGCATCTTCCTGATGACGGGCGCTGCGATCGGCGTAACCGGCACGCTCGCCGGCGTGCTGCTCGGGGTGCTCATCTGCACCAACATCGAATCGATCCGCCAGTTCTTCTCCTGGATGACCGGCAAGGTGCTGTTCAATCCGGAACTCTATTTCCTCAGCCAACTGCCGGCAAAGATGGACCCACGCGAGACCACCTATGTCATCCTGATGGCGCTCGGCCTGTCCTTCCTGGCAACAGTGTTTCCGGCATGGCGCGCCGCACGGCTCGATCCGGTCGAGGCCTTGAGATACGAATGAAGTCCGAGATCATTATCGAGCTGAAGAGCGTCGAGCGGCACTATGTCCAGGGGCCGCGCAAGCTCACCATTTTGAACGGCGCCGACTTTTCGCTGAAGCGCGGCGAGATGGTGGCGCTGGTGGCGCCGTCGGGCACCGGCAAGTCGACGCTGCTGCACACGGCGGGCCTGCTCGAGCGCCCCGATGCCGGTGACGTCATTCTGGCCGGCCGCGCCTGCGGACGGCTCTCCGACGACGAACGCACGGCAATCCGCCGCAACGATGTCGGCTTCGTCTATCAGTTCCATCATCTGCTGCCGGAGTTTTCAGCGCTCGAAAACATCATGATGCCGCAGCTGATCAAAGGCCTTTCGCGCAAGGAGGCGTCGGAGCGCGCAGCACAGCTGCTCGACTATATGCAGATCGGCAAGCGCGCGTCGCACCGGCCGTCGGAGCTGTCCGGCGGCGAACAGCAGCGCGTCGCCATCGCCCGTGCCGTCGCCAATGCGCCCTTGCTGCTTTTGGCCGACGAGCCGACCGGCAATCTCGACCCGGTCACTGCGTCCTATGTCTTCGAGGCGCTTGGCGCGCTGGTCAAGCAGTCCGGCCTTGCCGCGCTGATCGCCACCCACAATCACGAGCTCGCCTCGCGCATGGACCGCCGGGTGACGCTGGCGGACGGTAAGGTCGTTCCGCTGTAGGCCCCAACTTCGTCATCCTAGGGTCTTCGCCGCGTCGCTGCGCTCCTTGCTCCGCCCTGGGATGACGAAGTGATGGCGTTTCGGCCGATCGCAAAGGCATGCGAGGCGCCCTGCGTCAGCACTGCCGTCACCCCGTCAACCTTTCCTTAACCCTGCCCAAACCGGCTGTCAGGATTCGTCGGCATGCCGCTTTCCGCTCATTGACTTTCGAACAAAGTTAGAACAAAATACGAACATATCAACAACAGGAGAGAGTTATGAGCGATCTTGTTCAGGACGTCGTTTCGTTGGTGTGCATGAGTGCGTTTCTGGTTTCCATGGCTGTCTGGATCGGCGCCATGTGATGCAACTGCGGTTCGCCGCACTGTTTTAGGCGGGCAGGAAGGCGCTGTGCCGTTAAGCCTTTCTTGCCGCCATGACGCTAGGCTGCCCTGCCAAATACAGGGAGCAAAAACCTCAGGTGTCGCCGATCGTGACGGCCCTTCTGGTGGCCGGTAATCTCGGATTGATTTTCCTTTTGATGACTGCGCCGCTCGGTTTGCGCACGGTGAGGCTCAGCCGCGTGGTCGCAATGGACCGGCAGCGCCTCTGGCAGGCGCTGTGGCCGCTCGGCAGCGATGCCGGCTGGTCTCGCGAGATACTCTCGGCCCAGCCGCTGGACGGGCAGGGCACGGCCCGCATCCTGCTGTCCTGGGAGGGCCGGGACGGCCAGCCGATCGAGCGCAGGTCGCGCTTCGAGGACGTCGTCGAAGGCAGTCGTTTTTCGATGCGGGTCATCGAGGATACCGCGCTCGACGCGTCGTTCTGGAAGGATTTTTATGAGACCACTGAACTCACCTCGGAAGGTGCCGGCACGCGGGTGACGCTCAGCCAGACCGATCGCTATCGCGGCGTCGCCTTCTTGGTGTTCCGCTACTTCGCCATGCGCCGCGAGCTCGGCAAGCTGGAGGTCTGGGCGAGGACCGGACAATATCGCAAGGGCGGTTGGTTCGAGCATCCGCTGAGCCAGGTCGGTTTCGCCGTTCTTTCGGCTTTCATCCTGTGGCCGTTCTTCGGGCTCAATCTCGGCGGCCTGGCGCTGGCCGCGATCCTGACCTCGGTGGTCGCCCTGCATGAGCTCGGCCACATGGCGGCCTTTCGGCTGACCGGTCATCGCAAGGCGCGGATGATCTTTATCCCGCTGCTCGGCGGCCTCGCCATTGGTGGCCGGCCTTATGACAGCCGCTTCGAGGTCGCCTTCGTGGCGCTGATGGGCGCCGGCTTTTCCGCGTTCCTGGTTCCGCTGCTGATCGTCGCCAGCGGGCTCGCATCCGGCGAGGGACATCGGCTTGCCGCGGCCCTTCTGGCGACGCTTGCCGGCTTTGCCGCATTGTTCAACATCGCCAATCTGGTGCCGGTTTGGAAATTCGACGGCGGCCAGGTACTGCGCCAGATCTGCCCGGGGCCGGTCGCCCTCTGGCGCTCGCCTCGTTTTCCCTGCTCTCGGCCTTGCTGTGGCTTGGCTGGCTGGCCGGCTTTTCCCAAACCTTTCTGCTGGTGGCGGGCGCCGTCTTTGCCATCCTCAGCCTGATGACAGTGGGTAGCGGGGTAAAACCGCGCCACGAATTGAAGCCGATCCGCATCTTCGACCGTTTCGCCATGGCCGGCGCGCTGCTGGCCGTCTTCGCCATTCACGGTTTCGGGCTGTTGTGGGCCTCGGCGCGGTTGCTTTGAGCGTTGGTCGAGGCGAGACTCAGCCGGCCTTGCGAGCCGGTTCTGCAGAAGTTGACTCCGCTGCCCCGAAAACATCCTCGAAGGCGGATTTCAGCGCCAGGTCGAAATCGCCCATGGTCACGGGCAGGCCGAGGTCGACGAGGCTGGTGACGCCGTGATCCGGCACGCCGCATGGCACGATGCCGCTGAAATGGCTGAGATCCGGCTCGACATTGACGGCAATGCCATGAAAGCTCACCCAGCGCCGCAGCCGGATGCCGATGGCCGCGATCTTGTCTTCAGCCGGCGAGCCGTCGGGCAGGGACGGGCGCTCGGGCCGCACCACCCAGACTCCGACGCGGTCCTCGCGGCGTTCGCCGCGCACATTGAAGGCGGCAAGCGTGCCGATGATCCACTGCTCGAGCGCGGCGACGAAGGCGCGCACATCCTCGCGCCGGCGCTTCAGGTCAAGCATGACATAGGCAACCCGCTGCCCCGGCCCGTGATAGGTGTATTCGCCGCCTCGCCCCGCGGCAAAGACCGGGAAACGGTCGGGGTCGATCAAGTCCTCGATGCGGGCGCTGGTGCCGGCGGTGTAAAGCGGCGGATGCTCGACCAGCCAGACCATCTCGGCGGCCGCACCCGTGCGGATCGCCTCGGCGCGCGCTTCCATCAGGGCCAGCGCATCGGTGTAGCCGGTCAGGCCGGGCTCGATGCGCCATTCGACCGGCGCCGAACCCGGCAAGGGCAGGAACGACGTGGCGATCTGGCTGCGTTCGGTCATGGCTTTTTCGTTTTTCGCGTGACGCACGCCGGCTTGGCGAAACCGGCTTGCGCTCTGGGGCCAAATGCATTTGCCCTTCATATGGCGGTATCCGGCTGAAACGTCCAGTTCGCCACGCATTTCGGCCTTCGCGCACGACCCCGAAGATAGGAACGATCTTCGGAAAGGATTATGCGCCAAATCAAAGTGCTGCAGCGTCCTTTGCGCGTCCCACAGGACGCGCGGCGCTGTAGAGGTCGATATGCCAATTTGCGGCGATTATTGCGCGCCGCGCCCTTGTTTCGCCGGAAACGATTTGCTACACGCCGCGAGCCGGTTTGTTCCGGCTCCTACCACGGGCGGTCGTGGCGGAATTGGTAGACGCGCAGCGTTGAGGTCGCTGTGGGGCAACCCGTGGAAGTTCGAGTCTTCTCGACCGCACCATTCAACTTTTGGGCCATTGAAAACATTATCATAATTCCGACTTGCCCCGAACCGGATTGCCCCGGTTAGGGCGTTGGGCGTTCCCGATCTTTTCCGAAGCCTGCATCGCAAGTCGCTTCCGATCGGCCGTCTTGGTGTACAGCGAGGCCATTGTTCCGCCTGTCCAGCCGAACAAAGCTTCAAGCTCACGCATGGTCACTCCGGCTTCCGCCGCCCTGGTGGCGCCGATCTTGCGCACGCCATGGGCTGATTTTTTCACCCCAGCCGCATTGCAAGCGGTCCGAAACATGTTCCCGAAGGTCTCCTTGGTCAGCGGCCGGCCATTCTCCCCGACAATGAACGCCAGATCCCCGGTCGGTCCAATGGCCAAAGTCTCGGCCAATGCTGGGAGAATCGGGATATTGACCTCCGTTCCGGTCTTTTCGGTCCGGAGTGTCGCGACACCATTGCGGACATGCTGCTTGCCGACTGTCACGGCGTCGCCGCGCCTCAGTCCGGTGTAGAGCAGGACGTGGAGCCAGACGCGCTCCTTGGTGCCCTCTGCCCAGCAATCCTCATAGGCAATGACATCATCTTCCGTCCAAGCCGCGAAGCCGTCGCCCTTGGGGCGCGGTGGGTTCTTTACGCCGGCAGTAGGGTCGATCTCGATCAACTCAGCGTCGAGCGCCCAACGGAACAGGCCGCGCATGGCGTCGAGGAAGTTCCTGGCTTGCGCTGGTGTTGCCGCGCGGGCTTCGCGGCCATCCATGATCTTCTTGCGCGTCACGGCCCTGTAGGCCACGTCCCCAGCCGTTTCGACCACTCCCTTGAAGATGTTGTCCCGCTGCTTCCGCGTGGCTTCAGACAAGCCCCTGTAGGCGGTGCCGTCCCTGTAGCGGGCGATGAGCCATCTGAGGCTGCCGACACCCACCACGGCCTTCCTGACAGGTGCGGCGCCCGTCAAGGCGGCGTGATACTCGATATCGAATTCCGGCGTTCCGAGCATAGGCAACCGGACCCGCTGCCCCTTGCCCCTCCTGAAGTAGAACATCAGCTTGCCGTGGCGGCTTCTCTCGCGGGTCACGAATGGCGGCAGCTTCCTGGGCATGTCGTCGGTCAAAGCCGGAAGTCCTTCTCTTGGTCAATTGGCTTCGCCGGCTGTGCAAGACTTTCGGGGATAAGGCGGAAAACCTTGTCGCCTATCTTGACTTCGATAATCCCGCGCTCCGCCTCGGCCGCGCGCAGCAATGTGCGGGCCTGTCGCTGCGAAAGGGCGAGCGCTCTCGTCATCCGGTCTTCTCAGTATCTGAGAGAGCGGCGCGACGATTCCAGTTGGCGGTGGCTTCTTCGCGCGTTTCACCCCATCCGGATGTTGCGCCGCACCCTCTTTCATCCATGCCTTCCCAACCGGAAGCATCGCAGCGGACTTCGAAGCCTGGAACGTAGGGCTCACCCTCGAAGTCCATGAGTGTCGGTTTTTTAGCGCTGCCACAAAATGGGCAAACCTTGAGTTCCTCAGCTTCGCTCATTGTCCGGTCCTTTGTTGAGGGGTGGGAGACCGCACCTACCGGCGACGTTCCGGTCACTGGTACGGTCCCCCATGCTGCCCGTAGCCTGCGTCGCCCGGCTTTCACCGGCAGGCGGGTGCATCTCGGCGTTCAGTGGAACCTTCGGTATTCGTCTAGCAACATGTGCGGGCCGGTTCCTTCGCGCGGATCGTGTTCCCGCCAATCGGTCTCGGCCTTATCCGCGTCGGGCACTTGCGCGTCGAGCGGCGTTGTGTGGTTCTTCCAATATAGGACAGTCGGTGCCGCCTCACGGCAGATTGCCGAACGGACGTGGCAGCTAGTCTTTGCGTCTTCGTAGGTCATTGTGCGGCTTCCCATGCTTCGGTTCGGGTTGGGTACCAGTTGGTCGCTACGCCATCTCGGATGCAGCGGTAACGAATGATGTTGCCGCCTCCGTAGACGGTCGTTTCAAAGCGAATGTCTTCGCGGCCTTTCATTGCAATTCTCCTTGAAAAACAATACCATAAGTCGTCAATTCGCTCAACGAAAAGCGCCGCCGATGCCCGGATTTCACAGCTTCCCCGCGCCCGTCGCCATCCTCTGGTCTCGCGGCACCGCCCACATAGGCGACGTGGAACGCGCGCTTGAAGAAATGCAAACCTGGGTGCGCGACAAAGGACTGAGCCCGGCTATCGAGGCGGCCTATCCCGTGTGCTACGGAGCGATTGCAGACCCGCCAAGCTCGACTGTTGAAGATGCGCGCGCTGCGTTCATTGAAGCAGCGAGAGAACAGGGGAAGTTGCGCGGGGAGTAGGGTCATGCAGCGGCCCTCCGCGCAATGGCAAACGGCGGGACCATCGTGATGCCGAGCCCGGCAAGCTCCGCGACCATCAGGGCATCAACGCCGCGCTGCCCGGCCGCAAACAGCGTCGTCCCATTGGAGGGGCTGTCACCGGTGGTGCCGTCTGGCTTCTCGAACTTGATCTTGCCATCGACAAACAGGACGGCATCAGATTTGCGGGAAGCGGCCTGCCACCACGGACAGGAGGTCCGATCTGGCGCCAAAGCGATACCGTTGCCATGAGCGAAGAACTTGTCCAACCAAGGCTCTATGCCGTTGCGGCCACCGAAAGGGGGGTTCATCCAAATGAAGCCGAACCAGTCCAAAGCCAGGCTGTTGGCCGATATGAACTGCTTCGCCGGGACATGGGTGCGCAGATCCGCAGGGTGGGCAACATCGAGGTCAAACGTGCAGCCCAGCGCATCGAACACATAGGCCGGCGTAAACCAGTCGTTGGATTTCCCGTTCGCTTCCCAATGGCTCACAGCGCATTCCTTTCATTGAAGAAGCCAAAGAGGCTGGCGTAGGGAGACATCAGGCGGCCCTCGCTGCGAGGCATTCGATGCAAGTCGGCCGGCGCCTGGCGGAGCCATGCGGAAGGCAAACGAAATGCCCGCACTTGGTGGCTACGCTGGATGCGTTGTCGTCGTGCTGCTTGCCATCTAGTGTGGCGCACCATCCATCACGATGCTTGACGCACCAGCGCTCCCCGCGAATGGTCATCGGGATGCCTCACGAGCGGCGAGGGCGGCATTAGCTTGATCGACCAGCCATTGGCGCATGTCGTCACGTAGCGCCCAAAACTTCAGCTTGGTCTTCTCGTCGAAGCCGTGGTCGTAGAACTGAATCTCCATGGCGAGACCGACAGACCGCATAATCAAGTCATGCGCAGCGTCGTCCGCACTAAGCGTTGCAACGCGGGCCTCCAGTGTTTCAATTTGGTCTGCGGCGGCCCGCCCGGCGATTGCTTCATCGATCAGCACAACCATGATCGCGCATTTGGTGAGCATCTTGGGGCTGTCGCCATACTCACCGTACCATGGCTTCTGCGCCTCACGGCTCGTGCACCATTCCCGCGTTTTCAGAAGCTCTTCGGTCGTGAGCGTTTCCGCGATCAGTTCAGCAGCGTCCTTCATTTGCCGGGCTCCGTTGCAGGGGTGGCGAGAGCGGCGGCCTTTTTGCGAATGGCCCTCCCAATCTGCCGAGCAGTCAACTTTTCCAGATGTTTGTTGGCGTTCCAACTCGGCTCAAGCTGACGGACATACTTGATTGGCGTCTCGGCCGGGATGCGATAAATGTTGCTCATGCCAAGGCACACCGGGCACGGCCTGGCATCAGAGCACGCCGTGTTGTCCTTTCCGCAGTAACTGGCGAAGAACAGCACATCGCGCTCTTTGCCGGATCGTTCCGCCACCCCCGCCTCAAGGGCAGGGCTATCTGAGGGGCGGAGGGCGGAACGGATACGGGTCTCGTAGTCGGCCTGCGCGGCGGCTTTGGCGGCTTCTAGTGAAGGCTCTAGATTGTATTCCTCTACGCCAAGGCCCCAAAGCCATTGACCTGCGGAATTGGTCGCACGACTGTCACGCACGATATAATCTTGGCCCTCGGCGGTCGGACCGAACCACCATCCGTTGGCGAACTTCCAATCAAGCGGCTTGATCTTCACCCTCACCACTTCAGGGTGATCGACTGGAGAGGCGAGGGCGGCGAGGACTGACCTTGCATCTTCTCCGTAACCCCGCCATTTCCAATCGGGCACCGATTTGACGTAAGGCTCCTGATGATAGCCGTCCTTGTTTAGCCAAACGGGCCAATTTGGATCACCAGAATGGCGCCGCTTGTAAATTGCCAGTGCCGCCACCTCGACCGCCGCATCCAGTTCTCCACTTCCTACCTTGGGAGGGGTGGATTCGAGCGATGCGACATAGCAGGCGCCGGCTGATTTGATGCTGGCAAGTTCCGGCTCACTGAAGTCCAGCTTGCGCAGAGCCGCGCGCTCCATGCCCTGCCTGTAGCCTTCGACAAAGGCGTCTTCGATCAGTTCCGAGCGCTGTGTGTCGCTTGTCATGGCTTATCTCCGGAGAGGGAAAGAGCGGCGCGGCCTGCGTCGACCAAGAAGGCGAGGACGGTCCACGAAACGGTCAGGGAAGCCTTCGGCGACGATCCTGCGGTTTCAATCGTGACATCGTTGGTGCGCGGGAAATTTGCCCTGGCAAGCCGGATAACCGCTTCGATGTTGTCGAGCGCTTCCGGGTAATCGCGCACCATTGCCGCGCTTAGGTTCGGCGCTCTATCCGTGGCGGGAAGCTTCATGGGGCGGATTCCTTCACGTAGCGGCCCTGCTCGGCTGACAGCCAACGCCAAGACGTTCCTTTGATGATGTGATGCGCCGCGGAATAGGAAATCCCGACGGCTGCGGCTGTCTGTGCGACGGTTTGTGTCTCACCGAGTCCTTTGACGATGCGAGCTTGCTCTTCGGTGACTTTTGCAAAATGGTGCCTGGATCCCCGCTTGTCAGTTTGATGCAGAGACCGGTCCTGCTGGTTAGCGCTGCGAGTGGCCCACCGGAGATGCTCGTGGTTCAGGCAGCCTTCGTGACCTTTACCGCAGGAGTGGGCAGCCTCATGCTTTGGCGATGGCGGATAACCGTGCCTCAGTAAGCAGATCACTCGGTGGGCGTAGTCGTTGAAGCCTCGGAACGTGAGGCGGCAATATCCATTGGAGTTTCGAGCGAATGGCCATGAGAAGCATTCGTCGGTCCGCCGCTCTAGACTGTTTACGACCCACTCCATGTTTGCCGTCGTTCTCTCATCGACATGTCTGGCGTCGCCATGGATGCGGTTTGAATCGTAGTGGCGCTTGCACAAGCCTCGCGCATAGGCTGCCCGCTGGCAAATTGAGCAGTTCATTGCTCTGCCCTTTCGTAACGGCCTGTGCCCCAATTGAATTTGACGCCTGCGGGTTTCTGGAATGACTTCGACTTCTTGCCGAGAAGGTGCTTGGCGCGGTTCGCGTTGACCTTCGCGCGCACCTTCGCCTCGACCTTGGTCTTGCGCTTGTGCGCGACGCCGAGCACGGCCTGCAGGTTGCTCTCACGGTTCTTGCCGCCGAGCCATAACGCGGTGATGTGATCGAACTCTATCTTGTCACCCGGTACGAACACATGGCCGGTGAGGGCGCACCTGTTGTCCTGGCGATCGAGGATCCGCAACTGGCACAGCCGCGGCGCCGTGCTGTCGTCGGTCTTGCCGATCCATTCGGTGACGGTGCGAGCCATCAGCGGGCGCCCCGCATATCAGCGTGCAGCGCCGCGCGCTTATCAGCTACAGCGCGTCCGATGCCGCGGGCGTCATTGCGTGCCCGAGCTCGCCGCTCGCGTCTGACGGCCTCCGCGTAGGCGGGGATTGCCGTTTCCAGAGCACGGTCTGGGTGCGCAGTGTTCCACCAGGCCAAGAGGCGGGTGATGTGCCGGCGTAGGGTCACAGCAAGCCCTCCAGATACCGCCGCGCCGCATCGGCCTGCAGTTCGCCCTTCACCACCTTGTTGGCGGTGTCGGTGCAGACCTTCACGAATGCGGCATCATCCGGCAAAGAGGCCTTCCATGCATCTTTGGCGAAGATGACGGTCTGCTGACGATCCTTGGCGCTGGGCACGGTCGGGTCGGCTGCGGCGAGGATGAACTTGTCGATGCACTCGCGAAGCTTTTTGCTGCGCTCGATGAGATCGACGGACGGAAGCGCATCCGGTTCTGCCGGTGCTTCAGTGCCTCCGTCCGTCGTCAGGTCCGCCGCTTCAGCGGGTTCGGAAGAATCGGCAGCGACGACGTTGGGGTCGGGGGT
>NZ_JAMYQZ010000123.1:0-14283 GCF_040321145.1 Mesorhizobium sp. M0514 | reverse complement strand
GCCGAGGCATCGCCGCCGCGCACCGACAAAAGCGAGGCCGAGACGCCGCGCCGCACCAGGCTGCGCAGCGCGTTGAAGACGCCGCCGCCGACATCCTCGCGCATCGTGCCGGGGTTGGACGCCGCGGGCACGTACGTGCCCGACACCTGGCCGCGGCGATCGATATGGGCGCCGCCCACCGCCAGTATCTTTGCTGATTTCACCATGCCGGCGATATGACCTTTGTTATTCGAACCAGACAAGCGCTAGGCTGTGCGACCGAGCTTCGCAGGCGAGCCGGCGATTCGGCCCATCGAAACAGCCGGAGCATCTGGCCCAATGCGGAACGCGTCCGAAAACCAAACCACGAGACAAAAAAAGAACAAATCCGGATAATGATTGTTTTTCAGTTATTTGATCCCTCTTGCCAAACGAGAACAAAAGTAGTACAAAATGGGCAGGGATTACGGATTGTCCGGCCTTCATTGACGACCAAGGGGTGATGTATCATGGCTCAGAATTCTTTGCGGCTTGTAGAGGACAAAGCGGTGGACAAATCAAAGGCTCTGGACGCGGCGCTGTCGCAAATCGAGCGCGCCTTCGGCAAGGGCTCGATCATGCGGCTTGGCGCCAATGAGCAGGTCGTCGAGATCGAAACCGTGCCGACCGGATCGCTGGGCCTCGACATCGCGCTTGGCGTCGGCGGCCTGCCGCGCGGCCGCATCGTCGAGATCTACGGGCCGGAAAGCTCGGGCAAGACGACACTGGCGCTGCACACAGTTGCCGAAGCCCAGAAGAAAGGCGGTATCTGCGCCTTCGTCGATGCCGAGCACGCACTCGATCCGGTCTATGCCCGCAAGCTCGGCGTCGATCTGGAAAACCTCTTGATCTCGCAGCCGGACACCGGCGAGCAGGCACTGGAAATCTGCGACACGCTGGTGCGTTCCGGCGCCATCGACGTTCTGGTGGTCGATTCGGTGGCCGCCCTGACGCCGCGCGCTGAAATCGAGGGCGAGATGGGCGATTCGCTGCCCGGTCTCCAGGCTCGTCTGATGAGCCAGGC
Organism: Mesorhizobium sp. M0514; assembly: GCF_040321145.1. Classification (NCBI taxonomy): domain Bacteria; kingdom Pseudomonadati; phylum Pseudomonadota; class Alphaproteobacteria; order Hyphomicrobiales; family Phyllobacteriaceae; genus Mesorhizobium; species Mesorhizobium sp. M0514. Next base: position 13,241 of record NZ_JAMYQZ010000123.1, on the reverse strand, counting down.
GCTGCGCAAGCTGACCGCCTCGATCTCGCGCTCCAACACCATGGTCATCTTCATCAACCAGATCCGCATGAAGATCGGCGTCATGTTCGGTTCGCCGGAAACCACGACCGGCGGCAACGCGCTGAAATTCTACGCTTCGGTGCGCCTCGACATCCGCCGCATCGGCTCGGTCAAGGACCGCGACGAGGTCGTCGGCAACCAGACCCGGGTCAAGGTGGTCAAGAACAAGCTGGCGCCGCCCTTCAAGGTGGTCGAGTTCGACATCATGTATGGCGAGGGCGTCTCCAAGACCGGCGAACTGGTCGATCTCGGCGTCAAGGCCGGCGTGGTCGAGAAGTCCGGCGCCTGGTTCTCCTACAATTCGCAGCGTCTCGGCCAAGGTCGCGAAAACGCCAAACTGTTCCTGCGCGACAATCCCGACACGGCGCGCGAGATCGAACTTGCGCTGCGGCAGAATGCCGGGCTGATCGCCGAGAAATTTCTTGAAAATGGCGGCCCCGAGCGCGGCGAAAGCGACGACGGCTTCGAGGAAGAATCCGGCGCCATGTAGGGCACGGCCATAAATCCGGTCTATTACCCGATGCTTAAGTAACCGAGTTCTTTAGTATTGCGTTTCAAACCGCCGGCCTTCGCGCCGGCGGTTTTCGTTTTTGGGCAGCGTGAAGCCGGCTTGGCAGTTGCCGGGATGGCCCAATTCCGTGTTTCTGGACAGGGTGGGGCGTGCCCGCTAAAAGGCCAAGTCAATCTTCTAAAAAGCAGAGACCAGTGTCCGCCGGCCGTGCCGGCGGTTTTCGCGAAAAGGCAGCAGTCATGAGTGGCGTGAACGAGATCCGGTCGACATTCCTCGACTATTTCCGCAGGGAGGGCCACGAGGTCGTGGCCTCGAGCCCGCTGGTGCCGCGCAACGACCCGACGCTGATGTTCACCAATGCCGGCATGGTGCAGTTCAAGAACGTCTTCACCGGCCTGGAGAAGCGGTCCTATTCGCGCGCCACCACTGCGCAGAAAAGCGTGCGCGCCGGCGGCAAGCACAACGACCTCGACAATGTCGGCTACACCGCGCGCCACCTGACTTTTTTCGAAATGCTCGGCAATTTCTCCTTCGGCGACTATTTCAAGGAGCGCGCCATCGAACTGGCCTGGAACCTGATCACCAAGGAGTTCGGGCTGAACAAGGACAAGCTGCTGGTCACCGTCTATCACACCGATGACGAGGCGGCCGGCTTCTGGAAGAAGATCGCCGGTTTCTCCGACGACCGCATCATCCGCATCCCGACCTCCGACAATTTCTGGGCGATGGGCGACACCGGACCGTGCGGGCCGTGCTCGGAAATCTTCATCGACCGTGGCGAGCACATCTGGGGCGGCCCTCCCGGCAGCCCGGAGGAGGACGGCGACCGCTTCCTTGAATTCTGGAACCTGGTGTTCATGCAATATGAGCAGGTCACCAAGGATGAGCGCATCGACCTGCCGCGGCCGTCGATCGACACCGGCATGGGCCTGGAGCGCATGGCCTCCATCCTGCAAGGGGTGGAGAGCGTCTTCGAGACCGACCTGTTCCGCCACCTGATCGATGCGGCCTCGTCAGCGCTCGGGCAGGGACCCGACAAGGAGACGGTCGCCTCCTTCCGCGTCATTGCCGACCATCTGCGCTCGTCCTCTTTCCTGGTGGCCGATGGCGTGCTGCCGTCGAACGAAGGCCGCGGCTATGTGCTGCGCCGCATCATGCGCCGCGCCATGCGCCATGCGCAGTTGCTCGGCGCCAAGGAGCCGTTGATGTGGAAGCTGGTGCCGGCGCTGGTGCGCGAGATGGGCCAGGCCTATCCCGAACTGCTGCGCGGCGAACAGTTGATCACGGAAACGCTGAAGCTCGAGGAGACACGCTTCCGCAAGACGCTGGTGCGCGGCCTTGGCCTGCTCTCGGAGGCGACGGAGACGCTTCATGCCGGTGACATGCTGGACGGCGAGACGGCGTTCAAGCTCTATGACACGTACGGCTTCCCGCTCGATCTGACGCAGGACGCACTGCGCCAGCGCAACATCTCGGTCGACCTTGCCGGCTTCACCCATGCGATGGAGCAGCAGAAGGCCGAAGCGCGCAAGCATTGGGCTGGCTCCGGCGACGCGGCCACCGAGACCATCTGGTTTTCGGTGCGCGAGAAGGCCGGCGCCACCGAATTCCTCGGCTACGAGACTGAAGCTGCGGAAGGCATTGTTCAGGCTATAGTTAGCTATGGCAAGGTTGTGGACAGCGCCAGCGTAGGCGAGCCGGGCATATCGGTCATTGTGAACCAGACGCCTTTTTATGCCGAGTCCGGTGGGCAACAAGGAGATCAGGGCATCATCATAGGCGATGGTGTCGTGTTCAAAGTCCTCGATACGCAAAAGAAGGCCGACGGTCTGTTTGTGCATTATGGAATCGTCGAAAAAGGTATCCTCAAGACGGGCGCAGCAGTCGAACTTAAGGTCGACCATGCGCGCCGCACCCGGCTGCGTGCCAACCATTCGGCAACGCATTTGATCCACGAGGCGCTGCGCGAGGTGCTGGGCACCCATGTCGCGCAGAAGGGCTCGCTTGTCGCGCCCGAGCGCCTGCGCTTCGACATCTCGCACAACAAGCCGATCTCGGCTGAAGACCTCGAAGAGGTCGAGCGCATGGCCAACGAAATCGTCGTCCAGAACAGCCCGGTGACGACGCGGCTGATGTCGGTCGATGACGCCATTGCCGAGGGCGCCATGGCGCTGTTCGGCGAGAAATATGGTGACGAGGTGCGTGTCGTTTCGATGGGCACCGGCGTGCATGGCGCCAAGGCCAACCGGCCCTATTCGGTCGAGCTCTGCGGTGGCACCCATGTCCGGGCGACCGGCGATATTGGTCTGGTCCGTGTCGTCTCCGACAGCGCGGTCGCCGCCGGCGTGCGCCGCATCGAGGCGCTGACCGGCGAAGCCGCACGAAAATATCTCGACGAGCAGGACAGACGCCTGAAGGCGACGGCGGCTGTGCTGAAGATCTCGCCGGCCGACGTGCCGGCGCGTGTCGAGACGCTGCTCGAGGAGCGCAAGAAGCTCGAGAAGGAGCTGAGCGAAGCGCGCAAGAAACTCGCGCTGGGCGGTGGTGCCGCGGCCGATGCTCCGGCCACCACCGAAACCGTCGCCGGTATCGGCTTCCTCGGCAAAGCGGTTTCCGGCGTGTCGCCGAAGGATTTGAAGCCGCTGGCCGATGCCGGCAAGACTTCGCTCGGCTCAGGCGTCGTCGTCTTCGTCGGTGCGGGCGAAGACAACAAGGCAAGCGTCGTGGTCGCAGTGACGGACGATCTCGTCGGCCGCTTCAGCGCTGTCGATCTTGTGCGCGTTGCCTCGGCCGCATTGGGCGGGCAGGGCGGTGGCGGACGGCCCGACATGGCGCAAGCCGGCGGCCCGGACGCCTCGAAGGCCAATGATGCGATCGCCGCGGTGAGGGCGGCGCTGGAGGCAGCCTGAAAGCCACCCTATGCCTTATCTGGTTTTGTGTGCGGCTTTCCGGCCTTCGCCGCCGTGCTTGCCATTCTGTGGCTGATAGTGGCAAGCCGGCAATCAGCTCTTAGACGGTCCGTCTAGCTAGTTCTTTTCGCCGCCTTCAGGGCGCGCGTCATTCTGCTGGAATCGCCCCAGGTGGACAGCCAGATCAGCACGTCCGTGGCGATCGAAATCAGCGACCGTAAAAAGTTCAGCGCCGGGCCGGGCGATTTCAGCTGCTCTTCGGCGTGATGGAGATGGGCGAGCTCTTCCTCGCGGATCGCCAGGATGATGCCGTGCAAGTCGTGGTCGCGATTGGCGAGGAAAAACAGCTGATCGTCCAGATGGCGATGCACCGCCGCTTCAACCGCCGCCGTGCAGGCCCAGATGCCTTGCGGACCGAGCAGGGCGGTGACAGAACCCAGCACCCAGCCACCCCAGCTCCAGAACTGCATCACCCGGCACGGTCGCGACCGCCGCGCCGGCATGGCGGCGCGGAACGCAGCGCAATGCGTGCGCTCGTGCCCAAGCATCTCCGACAAGGATGGCACGCAATCCGGCCATAAGCGCCTGGCGACAAGAATCTGCGCCGAATAGATCCTGATCGCACCGAACTCACCGGCGTGGTTGACCCTGACAATTCTGGCGACGGTGAGCGCGTCCTGGCGAGATGGGTCAGCCATGGCCCGAACCCATATCAGCCCGCCGCCAGGCTCGGACGTTTTGCGATGCCCTCCCACCAGGCCTGGATGTCGGCCAACGCCGCAAGCAGCTTTTGCCCGTCGGCGACCTTGACGAAATAGGCGATGATGGATGCCGCATGCAGGTCGGCCAGCGTCAGCTGGTCCCCGAGCAGCCACGGCCCGGGAGGCTTGAGTGCGGTGAGCACCCGCAGCACCGTTTCCGCCTGGCGCAGCCCGTTGGCGACCAGTGCCTCGTCTGGCGCTTCCTTCTCAAGCCGCTCGACGGCGACGTCCCAGACCATCGATCTGTAGGCATAGGCGTCGAGCATGCCGATGATCTGGTTCATCGTTGCGCGGGTGCGGGCGTCTTTTGGCTGCAGTGCCGGGCCGTCGAACGCCTCGTCGACATAGCGGGCGATTGCGCTGGTTTCGAACAGGCGAAACCCGCCGTGCTCGAAGGCCGGAATGCGGCCGAAAGGGTGATGCTCGAAGTACCAGGCGGGAGTGCCCTCGGCGGCAAAGACATCGACCGGCACAAGGTCGTAGTCGATGCCTTTTTCCGCCAGCACGAGGCGGACGATGCGCACATAGACGCTGTAGTCCGCCCCGTAGACGACCGGCTTGGCCATGGCTGCCGGCTTACGCCATCGCCTTCTGCAAATTCTCGTCGATCTTGTCGAGGAAGCCGGTGGTCGACAGCCATGGTTGGTCGGGACCGATCAAGAGCGACAGGTCCTTGGTCATGAAGCCGCTCTCAACCGTCTGGATGCAGACCTTCTCCAGCGTGTCGGCAAATCGCTTCAACTCGGCATTATCGTCGAGCTTGGCGCGGTGGGCGAGGCCGCGCGTCCAGGCGAAGATCGAGGCGATCGAATTGGTCGAGGTTTCCTCGCCCTTCTGGTGCTGGCGATAGTGGCGCGTCACGGTGCCGTGCGCGGCCTCCGCTTCCACCGTCTTGCCGTCCGGCGTCATCAGCACGGAGGTCATCAGGCCAAGCGAGCCAAAACCTTGCGCCACCGTGTCGGACTGGACGTCGCCGTCATAATTCTTGCAGGCCCAGACATAGCCGCCAGACCATTTCAGGGCGGAGGCCACCATGTCGTCGATCAGCCGGTGCTCGTACCACAGCTTCTTCGCCTTGAACTCGGCCTCGAATTCAGCCTCGTAGACCTCCTGGAAAATGTCCTTGAAGCGGCCGTCATAGGCTTTGAGGATGGTGTTCTTGGTCGAGAGATAAACCGGATAATTGCGCAGCAGGCCGTAATTCAGCGAGGCGCGGGCGAATTCGCGGATGGAGTCGTCGAGATTGTACATCGCCATGGCAACACCGGCGCCGGGTGCGTCGTATACGTCGTGCTCGATCACCTTGCCGTCCTCGCCGACGAACTTGATGGTCAGCTTGCCCTTGCCGGGGAAGCGGAAGTCGGTGGCGCGATACTGGTCGCCGAAAGCATGACGGCCGACGATGATCGGCTTGGTCCATCCCGGCACCAGACGCGGCACGTTCTTCATGATGATCGGTTCGCGGAAAATGGTGCCGCCGAGAATGTTACGGATGGTGCCGTTGGGCGACTTCCACATCTTCTTCAGCTTGAATTCCTCTACGCGCTGCTCGTCGGGCGTGATCGTCGCGCATTTCACGCCGACGCCCCATTTCTTGATGGCATTGGCCGAATCGATGGTCACCTGGTCGTTGGTGGCGTCGCGGTGCTCGACGCCGAGGTCGTAATATTCGAGCTTCAGGTCGAGATAAGGGTGGATCAGCTTGTCCTTGATGAACTGCCAGATGATGCGGGTCATCTCGTCGCCGTCGAGCTCGACGACCGGGTTCGCCACCTTGATCTTCGCCATGAAAAGAATGCCTCGCTTTTGGGGAACAAAACGGCCTCGCCCGCATGGCTTCGGCCGGGTATGCGGAGCGTATATCAAAGCCTATTTGGCCGCGCAAACGACCATCCGTGCAGAATGGGCCGTCTGTGCCGCGACCGGTGTTTGCAAAAGCTTCATTTTGCCGAGCGGATGTGGCAGGGAACGCTGAAATGCCGCAAACAGCAGTTCATTGAGATCATGTCCGCCGTCGATCATCCTGAAAACGCATCCGCCGCCGGGCCGGCGATCATCCTGGTCGAGCCGCAGCTCGGCGAGAATATCGGCATGGTCGCGCGCGCCATGGCCAATTTCGGCCTTGCCGAACTGAGACTGGTCAACCCGCGTGACGGCTGGCCGAGCGAGAAGGCGCGCGCCGCCGCCAGCCGCGCCGACCATGTCATCGATGCCGTAACAGTGTTCGGCGACCTGGCGTCCGCCGTCGCCGACCTCAACTTCGTCTTCGCCACCACCGCGCGCGAGCGCGACGGCTTCAAACCCGTGCGTGGTCCGGTCGAGGCGGGCAGGGCGCTCAGGGCGCGTCAGATAGCCGGCCTGCGCACCGGCATCTTGTTCGGCCGCGAGCGTTTTGGGCTCTACAATGACGAGGTCGGGCTGGCCGACGAGATCGTCACCTTCCCGGTCGATCCCGGCTTTTCGTCGCTCAACATCGCCCAGGCCGTGCTGTTGATGTCCTATGAATGGATGAAATCCGGCCTGAAGGACGAGACGGCGACCAATTTCTCCAGCCCTGAAATGAAGCCGGCAAGCAAGGAAGAGTTGCACGGGCTGTTTGCCTATCTCGAAGGCGCGCTCGAAGCGCGCGGTTATTTCCGCCCGGCGCCCAAGAAACCCAAGATGGTCGACAATCTGCGCGCCGTCTTGACGCGCGCCGGTTTCGCCGAGCCGGAACTGAAAGTGCTGCGTGGCATCATCTCGTCGCTCGACCGGTTTTCGCCGGCCATGCCGCGCGGTGACGGCTCGCCGGGAGACGATCCAAGGCGTTTGCCGGCCGCTGCGCGAAAACCCCAGGCAGACAAAGAAGATTAGAAATCGCTAAGCTTCGAACGGCTGAAGTAACCGAATTTTATTTGCCTCTCGTCCATTGTTGTCAAAACGGTGGGGTGGCAAATGTTCACGTCCAAAATCGGCCGTATGCGCTTCTTCTTCTATTCGCTCGGCGTAGCCCTGCTCGAGGCCGTTCTTGCCGTGCTGTGCATCGTTGGCACGATCGGCTTTGAGGGGCTGGTCAACTCGGCGCCCGGTCCATCGCGGCAAGGCATGGCAGGCGCGGTTCTGGTCGTTTCCCTCCTGGCTGTGGTCATGCGTGCCAACATCGCCTGGCGACGCAGCCGCGACGCCAACGGCAAAGCCTGGATCCTGTGGTCCTACATCGTGTTCTGCGCCATCTACGCCTTTCTGCAGGCAGGCACGCTGCTGGTCATCGATTTCAACAATCCGGAAAGCACGTCCAGCGGTTTGAACCTGCTTGCGCTGTCGATCTTTGGCCTTTGGTGCACGATTCTGGTGGCTAAGCCGGTGGCGGGCATCAATATCGACGAACTGACATCGGTTTTCGATTTCGATGGCGATACGCCCATGCCTGCGGGATCCGGCCGGATGGCCAGCAGCACGGCACAGTCTTCTATGCGCAACGCCACACCGGCCACGCGCTCGGTGCCGTCCGCCCAGCCTCTGGGCCGTCCGCGGCCCGCCGGCTTCGGCAAGCGCGGGCTCTAGAGCAACCGAGGCAAGGTCGTCTTCGCCGGCTTTGCATGGAAGTTGCTAACATTCGCCACTTCAAGGCCATGATGGTTGCAGATAGAACGGCATTGGCCAATGACCGCCAAGCCTTCTGATCCAGCCTCTTTCATGGTCCGTTATCAATGAGCCACCGTCCGATCCTGATGTTCGATTCCGGCGTTGGAGGATTGACCGTGCTGCGCGAAGCGCGCGTGCTGATGCCTGACCGGCGCTTCGTCTACGTCGCCGATGACAAGGCCTTTCCCTACGGCGCCTGGGAAGAGCCGGCGCTGCAGGCCCATATAGTCGAGCTCTTCGCCAAGCTGCTCGACCGTTTTGATCCGGAAATTTCGGTCGTCGCCTGCAATACCGCTTCGACGCTGGTGATCGATGCGTTGCGGGAAAAATTCCCTGGCCATCCCTTTGTCGGCACCGTGCCGGCAATCAAGCCGGCGGCCGAGCGCACCCGGTCCGGGCTGGTCTCGGTGCTGGCGACGCCGGGCACGGTGAAGCGCCAGTACACGCGCGACCTGATCGGCAAATGGGCGCAGAAATGCCATGTGCGGCTGGTCGGCAGCAACAATCTCGCCGGACTGGCCGAGGCCTACATGCGCGAGGGCTTTGTCGACGAGGAGGCCGTGCGTGCCGAGATCGCACCGTGTTTCGTCCAGCATGACGATTTGCGCACGGACATCGTCGTGCTCGCCTGCACGCACTATCCGTTCCTGGCCAATCGCATGCGCAAGACCGCGCCCTGGCCGGTCGACTGGATCGACCCGGCCGAGGCGATTGCGCGGCGCGCTCTGTCGCTGCTTCCGGCTGTCGACGGGCCATTGCCGCAAAGCGAGCCCGACATCGCCGTCTTTACCTCGGGAAAGGCGGACTTCGCCATCGGCCGGCTGATGCAGGGTTTTGGATTGAGCGCGCGCTAATGCATGTCGCCCAAAAGTGCGCAGCGGTTTTGGGACAACGACATGCATAAAACGAAAAAACTAAAGCGCGTCGCCGACGCGCTTTAGGCAGGCTCGAAGACAATGACGCGCCGATCCGGATCGGCCGAAACAAGCCTTAGCGTCAGGCCATCGCCCTGCCTGAACCCTGAGGCCTTCACATTCGCAACGACAGGCATGTCCGAGAGCTGAACGCGCACACGCTGATCACCGACGTCGGTGACGACGGCCTTGAATGTTTCACCCATGCGCCCCCTCAGCATCACCGCCTCGGCAAGGTCGATGGCCGCGTGGTTGATCTGCGAGGCGCGGGCGCCTGCGCGGCCCATCACCTTCGGCAGTCTGGAAAACGCCTCGGTAACGGCTTGCGGCACCGGCTGGCCGTTGGCGATGGCTAGCACGCAGCGCACGACGTAGCGATCGGCCAGCCGCCTCAGGGGCGCGGTGGCGTGGGCATAGGTCGCGGCCATCGCCTCGTGCCAGGGGACAACGCCTTCTTCATAGGGTTGGTAGGACGCACCGGAGCCGGCGCGGCGGATTTCCAGCATCAGCGCTGCCTGTTGCATGTTGGTCGGATCGAGGGTTCGCTGATAGTCGGACAGGCTGGTCGAAGGAGGCCAGGACAGGCCTAAGGCCCGTGCCGCGCTGCGCAGTCTTTGTACTTTGGAAGCATCGGGCGGCGCCATCACCCGGAACAAGCCGGTCCGGTGTGCCAGCATGGCGTCGGCAATCGCCATGTTGGCGGCCAGCGAAAGTGCTGCGTTGTCTTGCTCGGATTGCAGCAGCGGTCTGAACGCAAGCTGGAACGTGCCATCGGCAAGCTGTTCCACCTCCTGCTCGGGCGGGTCGACGCGCGAAGCGCCGCGACGGTCTTCGGCCGCCGCCATGCGCCGCGCGATTTCGGCGAAGCCGACTGGGACGTCGGCGGCCTGCACGCTGTCATAGGCGAGCTTGGCGCGGCTTTGAATGATTGCCCGCTCCGCGCCATCCAGCCTTACCGCTCCGTCGTCGGCGATCCGGACCGTGAAGATGACAGCCGGACGCGGACCGCCGGGCAGCAAGCTCGCGGCGCCCTCGGCAATGACCCGGGGATAGAGCCCGGCCTTGCCGTCCGGCAAATACAGGGTTTCGCCCCGCGCCCAGGCTTCGCGATCCACCGCGTCGCCGTCCGCGACGAACCAGGCTACGTCGGCAATCGCATAGTGCAACAGAAGGTCGCTACCGCTCGCTTCGATCGAAAACGCTTGGTCAAGATCGGTGGAAGTCGCGGGATCGAGCGTCACGAAGGGCATCGCCGTGCGGTCGGCATGCTGGTCGGGCACGCGCCTGGCCGCCGTCTGTGCCATGGCCATTACATCAGGGGGAAATCCCTCCGGCACATGGAACTCGGTGCGGATTTTCGCGAGGCCGGTGGCGAGTGCCTGCGAGGGATCGTTCAACGATTTCATGGCGCCGTCCTACACCGGCGTTGCGGGCACGGGAAGGTGGTTTTGCCGGCAGTGCCGGCCGACCATGGGCAGGCATGAGCGCGGAACGGAAGTTGACCGCCAGCGCTGGAACCGTCGCCGGAGCGCAACGTTTCTTCCCCTGGCAGCAAAGGAGGAGCCGATATGCCTGCAACCTCAAAAGCACAGCAAAAGGCCGCTGGCGCAGCCCTGTCGGCCAAGCGCGGCGAGACCAGGAAGAGCGAACTTCAAGGCGCGTCGAAGTCGATGTACAATTCGATGAGCGGAAAACAGCTCGAGGAATTCGCAGAGACCAAGCGCAAAGGCCTGCCGGAGAAGAAATCGGCAGACTGAAACCTTGAACCGAGTCGATAAACAAAGCCCGTGGCCGAAACCACGGGCTTCTTCGGTTCAGGCCAAGCCCGAAACCCCTGACGTCACCAGCAGCGCATCACCTTGTAGCGGATGACCTTCTTGTGGCCATCCCGCCAGATGACCTTCTTCTTCACCACGACATGGCAGGTCTGACGATGCTTGTGGCCCTGCCAATGCTTGGCCATCGCTGGCTCGGGCACGGCGATCGACATCGTCCCGGCCAGGACGGCTGCACCGACCAACGAGAGGAAAAACTTCTTCATGCGACTTCGGGCTCCTTTGGCTCCAGTCCCTTCCTAAATGCCGTCGGCGCAACAACCTCCCGCCGCATCCGGCACGGCACTCAACGCCAAAGACGTGATATGGTTGCCGGGCCCAGCGCCAGCGACGCGCTTGACTCTGCTCAAATCTCCGTTTAACGAGCGCACCAACACCGGGCCGCAATGCCCGGTTGTTTCTTTTGCATGGCAAGCCCAAGAAAGCAGGTTTATCGTTTCCTGGGTTTTGTCTAGACTGACGTGTCCCGTGGGTTTTCCGCCGCGTTGCGTGGGAAAACCCTGTCAGGCCTCGAAAACGGAGGCCAGAGGAGGGCGCGTTTCCTTCACCCGGACCATGAGGCTCCGGGTGGTTTGTTTTGAAAGGGAATGCGATGAGCAAGCGCGAATCCGCGAAGTACAAGATCGACCGCCGTCTCGGCGAAAACATCTGGGGCCGCCCGAAGTCCCCGGTCAACAAGCGTGAATACGGCCCCGGCCAGCACGGCCAGCGCCGCAAGGGCAAGCTTTCCGATTTCGGCCTGCAGCTGCGCGCCAAGCAGAAGCTGAAGGGTCACTATGGTGATGTCTCCGAAAAGCAGTTCCGCAAGGTCTATGAAGAGGCTGATCGCCGCAAGGGCGACACCTCCGAGAACCTGATCGGCCTGCTCGAGTCGCGTCTCGACGCGGTCGTCTACCGCTCCAAGTTCGTGCCGACCATTTTCGCGGCTCGCCAGTTCGTCAACCACGGCCACGTCAACGTCAACGGCAAGCGCGTCAACATCGGCTCGTACCGTTGCAAGCCGGGCGACGTCGTCGAAGTGCGCGAAAAGTCGAAGCAGCTGGTCATCGTGCTGGAAGCGGTCGGCCTCGCCGAGCGCGACGTGCCGGACTATATCGAAGTCGATCACAACAAGATGGTCGCGACCTTCTCGCGCATCCCCGGCCTGGCCGACGTTCCGTTCGCCGTGCAGATGGAGCCGAACTTGGTCGTCGAATTCTATTCGCGCTGATCGATCGCTTTTCTGCGATACCGGAAAGGGCCGCCCGTCGAGGCGGCCTTTTCTTTGTCGGCCATGTCCGCTAATCCGGCACTCTCGGCTATGGAAAGCGACAAGCCATGAACATGCTGGCAGACATCGAAACAGTTGAACCGATTGCTGAAGGCGGCTTCCATCCGCTGTTTGCCGACGTGCCGTCTTCCGTCGAGTTCAACAAACTGCGCAAGCGGCTGTTGCGGTTGACCCGTCAGGCGGTCGATGATTTCGCAATGGCGAGGCCCGGCGACCGCTGGCTGGTGGCCTTGTCCGGCGGCAAGGATTCCTACGGGCTGCTGGCCGTGCTGCTCGATCTCAAATGGCGCGGGCTGCTGCCGGTCGAGCTGCTGGCCTGCAATCTCGACCAGGGCCAGCCGAATTTCCCGAAGCACATTTTGCCCGATTACCTCGATGCGCATGGCATTGCCCATCGCATCGAGTATCAGGACACCTATTCGGTGGTCACCGACAAGCTGCCTCAGGGCAGCACCTATTGTTCGCTGTGCTCGCGGCTGCGGCGCGGCCATCTCTATCGCATCGCGCGCGAGGAGGGCTGTTCGGCGCTGGTGCTCGGCCACCACCGCGAGGACATTCTCGAAACCTTCTTCATGAATCTGTTCCATGGCGGCCGCCTTGCCGCCATGCCGCCAAAGCTGCTCAACGACGACGGCGACGTCATGGTGCTGCGGCCGCTGAGCTACTGCGCCGAGGTCGATCTGGAGAAATTCGCCGCCGCGATGAAATTCCCGATCATTCCCTGCGATCTCTGCGGCAGCCAGGAAGGCCTGCAGCGCAACGCCACGAAGGCGATGCTGGACGATATGGAAAAGCGCATGCCGGGCCGCAAGGACACGATGCTGCGCGCGCTGTCCAACACCAGGCCCTCGCATCTGCTCGACAGAAAGCTGTTCGATTTTGCCGCCCTCAATGGCAGCCTCAGCACAGGACAAGACATTTCCGATGATATTTGACGACCAAGCGATCGACTGGCTGGCGGAGCTTCTCGCCGATGCAGCCAAGGCCGAAATCATGCCACGCTTTCGCCGGCTGGGCGAGGGCGACATCAGACAGAAGACCTCGGCTGCCGACCTGGTGACCGAGGCCGACATCAACGCCGAGCGGCTGATCACGGCCAGGCTGCGCGAGCGCTATCCCACGGCGATGATCGTCGGCGAGGAAGCCTGTTCCGACAATCCGGCGCTGCTTCAGGGGCTCGGCGATGCCGACCTCGCCTTCGTCGTCGACCCGGTCGACGGCACCTTCAACTTCGCCTCCGGCGTGCCGCTGTTCGGCGTCATGCTGAGCGTCGTCGTCAAGGGCGAAACCGTCGCCGGTATCATCCATGACCCCGTAGGCCGGGACTGGCTGATCGGCGCCAAGGGCGCCGGCAGCC
>NZ_JAMYQZ010000122.1:0-14492 GCF_040321145.1 Mesorhizobium sp. M0514 | reverse complement strand
TGCCATGATCGACGTGGCCAATCGTGCCAATGTTCACATGAGGCTTGTTACGCTCGAATTTACCTTTTGCCATGTGATGTCTCCAATCTGCTCGCCCGTACGGGCCTTGAATTAAGTTACCGATGCAACCCGCTGGGGTTACGCGTATTTCTTCTGGACTTCCTGGGCGACCGCGGTCGGCACAGGCTCATAGTGATCGAACTGCATCGTGTAGGCCGCGCGGCCCTGGCTCATCGAGCGCAGGTTGTCGACGTACTTGAACATGTTGGCCAGCGGCACCATCGCGTTGATGACGACAGCCACGCCGCGAGCCTCCTGGCCCTGGATCTGGCCGCGACGGCCGTTCAGGTCGCCGATGACGCTGCCGACATAGTCTTCCGGAGTCACGACCTCGACCTTCATGATCGGCTCGAGCAGCTGCACGCCAAGCTTGGGTGCGGCTTCACGGAAGCAGGCGCGGCCTGCGATTTCGAAGGCCAGGACGCTGGAGTCAACATCGTGGTACGCGCCGTCGATGAGCGTCGCCTTGACGCCGATCATCGGGAAGCCCGCGAACGGACCCGACGACATAACGCTGTTGATGCCTTTTTCGACACCCGGGATGTATTCCTTCGGAACGGCGCCGCCGACAATCTTGGTCTCGAACTCGAACTCCGAGCTTTCCGGGTTCGGTTCGAACACGATCTTGACGCGAGCGAACTGACCGGTACCGCCGGTCTGCTTCTTGTGGGTGTAGTCCTGCTCGTGCCTGCGGGTGATGGTCTCGCGGTAAGCCACCTGCGGCGCGCCGACATTGGCCTCGACCTTGAACTCGCGGCGCATGCGGTCGACGATGATGTCGAGGTGAAGTTCGCCCATGCCCGAAATGATGGTCTGGCCGCTTTCCTCGTCGGTCTTGACGCGGAAGGACGGATCCTCGGCGGCCAGGCGGTGAAGGGCGAGGCCCATCTTTTCCTGGTCGTTCTTGGTCTTCGGCTCGATGGCGATCTGGATGACCGGATCGGGGAATTCCATGCGCTCGAGGATGACCGGGTGCAGCGGATCGCTGAGCGTGTCGCCGGTGGTCGTGTCCTTGAGGCCGGCCAGAGCAACGATGTCGCCGGCAAAGGCTTCTTCGACGTCGGCGCGCGAATTCGCATGCATCTGCAGCATGCGGCCGATGCGCTCTTTCTTGCCCTTGACGGTGTTATCGACCGAGATGCCCTTGGTCAGCTTGCCCGAATAGATGCGGGCAAAGGTCAGCGAACCGACGAACGGGTCGTTCATGATCTTGAAGGCCAGCATCGACAGCGGCTCGTTGTCGTCGGCATGACGCTCGATCTCGGCGTCGGTCTTGGCGTCGACGCCCTTGATGGCGGGAACATCGGCCGGCGACGGCAGGTATTCGACGACGGCATCGAGCAGCGGCTGCACGCCCTTGTTCTTGAAGGCCGAGCCACAGAACATCGGGTAGAACTTGACCGCGATGGTGCCCTTGCGGATCAGCGCGCGGATCTCGTCATTCGACGGCATCTTGCCTTCGAGGTAACTCTCGAGTGCCGTCTCGTCCATTTCGACAGCGGCTTCGATCATCTTCTCGCGGTATTCTTCGGCGCGAGCCTGCAGGTCGGCCGGGATCTCGACGACGTCCCAGGCAGCGCCCAGCGTCTCGTCGCGCCAGACCAGCGCGTTCATCTCGACGAGATCGACGACACCCTTGAACTCGGTCTCAGCGCCGATCGGCAGCTGCATGACGACGGCATGCGCACCAAGACGCGAGCCGATCATCTCGACCGAGCGGTAGAAGTCGGCGCCGATCTTGTCCATCTTGTTGCAGAAGATCATGCGCGGAACTTTGTACTTGTCGGCCTGGCGCCAGACGGTTTCCGTCTGCGGCTCAACACCGGCATTGGCATCGAGCAGCGCAATGGCGCCGTCGAGCACGCGCAGCGAACGCTCGACTTCGATGGTGAAGTCGACGTGTCCGGGAGTGTCGATGATGTTGAAGCGGTACATCTTGCCGCTGCGACCCTTCCAGAAGGTCGTGGTGGCGGCGGACGTGATGGTGATGCCGCGCTCCTGCTCCTGCTCCATCCAATCCATGGTGGCAGCGCCGTCGTGGACTTCGCCGATCTTGTGCGACTTGCCCGTGTAATAGAGGACGCGCTCGGTGGTCGTCGTCTTGCCGGCGTCAATATGCGCCATGATACCGAAATTGCGGTAGTCTTCGATTTTGTATTCGCGGGCCATCGTGGATGCCTTCTCAGTCTCGTTCGCGCTTTACCAGCGGTAGTGCGCGAAAGCGCGGTTGGCTTCTGCCATCTTGTGGGTGTCTTCACGCTTCTTCACGGCGGTGCCGCGGTTATTGGCCGCGTCCATCAGCTCGCCGGAGAGGCGGTCGACCATGGTGGTCTCGTTGCGGTTGCGCGCAGCTGCAATCAGCCAGCGGATCGCCAGGGCCTGGCGGCGCTCGGGGCGCACATCGACCGGAACCTGGTAGGTAGCGCCGCCGACGCGGCGCGACCGGACTTCCACATGCGGCGCGACATTGTCGAGCGCCTGATGGAAGACGGTGACCGGCTCCTGCTTGGTCTTCGACTGAACCTGGTCGAGCGCACCGTAGACGATGGTCTCGGCAACCGACTTCTTGCCGTCATACATGACGGCGTTCATGAACTTGGTAACGATCAGATCGCCGAACTTCGGGTCCGGATTGATCTCACGCTTTTCTGCACTGTGACGACGCGACATGGCTTTTGTCTCTCAATCTCGTAGCCCGACGCATTCAAGTAGCGCCAGGGCCGGAAAATCTTACTTCGGACGCCCCTTACTTCGGACGCTTGGCGCCGTACTTCGAACGGCGCTGCTTGCGGTTCTTCACGCCCTGCGTGTCGAGCACGCCGCGGATGATGTGGTAGCGCACGCCCGGAAGATCCTTGACGCGGCCGCCGCGGATCATGACCACGGAGTGTTCCTGAAGGTTGTGGCCTTCGCCGGGGATGTAGCCGATCACTTCAAAGCCGTTGGTCAGGCGGATCTTGGCCACCTTGCGCAGTGCCGAGTTCGGCTTCTTCGGCGTCGTTGTATAGACGCGCGTGCAGACGCCCCGCTTCTGCGGGTTCTGCTGCATGGCCGGGACCTTGTTGCGCTTCACCGGCGCAATGCGCGGCTTGCGGATCAGCTGGTTGACGGTAGGCATTAAACCCTCTTGTCTCTCAATTCCGTGTCTCGCCCGGTCAGGGCCGCTCAAAGCGCCAATTCCATACGCAAATTCGGGCCATAAACCGCGCCTCGCGGTCCTGCCCGAACAAAATGCAGAGGAAGCGGGAACCGCTTCATGCGCGCCGGAAATGTCTTTTCGCTCGTAAAACGAACCCTGTTTGAGGCAAACTCCAAAGCGTGTCGCTTCGGAAGGGAGAGCCTCACATCGGTTCTGACTGGGCGGCTTCTACTCGCAAGACCGTGAACCGTCAACCCCGGCGCGCCAAATATTGCGCGCTGACCACGGCTTGGCAGCCATGCGAAAAACGCATGTAATTTTCTTTCTTCATTTTGCAAGGCAAAGGAAGAAAGTGACCGGGGCAGACAAGAAAGTGACCGGCTTTTGGCTG
The DNA here is from genome assembly GCF_040321145.1 of Mesorhizobium sp. M0514. Taxonomy (NCBI): domain Bacteria; kingdom Pseudomonadati; phylum Pseudomonadota; class Alphaproteobacteria; order Hyphomicrobiales; family Phyllobacteriaceae; genus Mesorhizobium; species Mesorhizobium sp. M0514. The sequence continues at coordinate 10,902 of NZ_JAMYQZ010000122.1, read as the reverse complement.
TCATGCGCGGGTTCTTCATGGCAAAAGGCGCCATGGACAGCTCAAAACCCCTCGCCCGCCCCCGTCTCAAGAGGAATCAGCCCGTGAACGACAATGAGGAACGCCCGGTCACCATCATCACCGGCCGCATCTGGAAAAAGAAGGGCGGCAAGCCGGAAGGCGTCCATGTGATGCTGGTCGCGCCCGACGACGATTCGGCCGTGCGCCGGGTGCTCGAATCGCTTGCGGCCGAAGGCTATGCCGAGGTCGAGCTCGACCAGATCGGCGATATGGACGGCGAACCCGACGAGGAGCCGCATCTGTCAGCCTTTCAGGGTGCCCTCGAAGGTGAGGTGTCGATCGTCACGTTTGACGTGCCGCTCTGAGCGTCGCCGGCTGCTTGCGCCTGTCACCGCGCCGGCTTGCCCGGCACCGGTTCTCTGCTAAGAACCGAGCGACTTAACCAGCCAAATTCGAATCCGCGGAGTTCCCATGCCCTCGAACAATGGTCCCATCAAGCTCGGCATCGTCGGCGTCGGCAAGATCGTGCGCGACCAGCATCTGCCGGCAGTGGCCAAGGATGCGGACTACCGCCTCATCGCCGCCGCCAGCCGGCACGGCAAGGTGGACGGCATCCCGAATTTTCCGACCATTGAGGCGATGCTCGACGCGGTGCCGGAACTCGAGGCCGTGTCGCTGTGCATGCCGCCGCAGTTCCGCTACGACGCGGCACGCACGGCGCTGATTGCGAAGAAGCATGTTTTCCTGGAGAAGCCGCCGGGCGCCACCGTCAGCGAGGTCGAGGACCTGAAGAGACTGGCGGCAGCCAGTGGCGTCTCACTGTTCGCCAGCTGGCATTCGCGCTACGCGCCGGCGGTGGAAGCCGCGCGTGCCTTCCTGGCGTCGGCCAAGGTCAACTCGGCCGCCATCGTCTGGAAGGAAGATGTCCGCCGTTGGCATCCGAACCAGGATTGGATCTGGGCGCCGGGCGGCTTCGGTGTCTTCGATCCCGGCATAAACGCACTGTCGATCGCAACCCACATCCTGCCGGCGATGTTCATCACCTCGGCCGTCCTCGACTTCCCGGAAAACCGCGCCTCGCCTGTGGCGGCCCACGTTACCTTCCGCACCTCGGATGGATTGCCGGTGACCATGGAGCTCGACTGGCTGCAGACGGGACCACAGAGCTGGGACATCCTGGCCGACACCGACAAGGGCAAGATGGTGCTGTCCGGCGGCGGCACCAAGCTCGCCCTCGACGGCAATGTGGTTCACGACGAGCCGGAGGCCGAATATCCCCAGCTTTACCGGCGCTTCGCCGAGATCGTACGCGCCGGCGTCTCCGATGTCGATTTGGCACCCCTGCAGCACGTGGCCGACGCCTTCATGCTCGGCAAGCGCAATGTGGTGGAAGCGTTCTTCGATTGAGCGATGAGTTCTGCCGGACCGCAGTCCGGACACTCACCATGCAGCCTTACTCGACGATCGCAATCGCAAACCCGTCATAGCCTTTGGCGCCGACGGTCTGGATGGCGGTGCCGTCCAGGCGCTTGTCGCCGCCGATGAAGGAAAACGCACCGCGTGCGCCTTCGACATACGCGTCACGGCCATCGTCGTTGAGCACGGTGCCGTCGCGGATGACGTTGTCGCAGATGATGACCGTCCCCGGCCGCGACAGGCGCATGGCCCATGACAGATAATTCGGGTTGTTCGGCTTGTCCGCGTCGATGAAGATCAGATCGAACGGACCGGCATTTTCGGCAGCCAGCGTCTCAAGCGACTGAAGCGCGGGGCCGATCCTGAGCTCGACCTTGTCCGACACCCCTGCCCGCTCGAGATTCGAGTGCGCGACTTTTGCATGATGCGGCTCGAGTTCGAGCGTCACGATCTTGCCACCGACGCCCAATCCCCTTGCCATCCAGATGGTCGAGTAGCCGCCAAGCGTGCCGATCTCCAGCACCTTCCTGGCGCCGCTGATGCGGACCAGCAGCGACAGCAGCTTGCCCTGCGCCGGCGATACGTCGATGGCCGGCAGGCCCTGGTCGCGGTTGGCCGCAAGCACCGCTTCGAGGATGGGATCTGCTTCGAAGAGAGAGGAAACGATGTAGTCGTCGACGTCAGTCCAAACCTTCTTGCTCATGTTTTCCTCGATTCGATTAGGGGTCAAAACGCGAAAAGGGGCCGCTGGGGCCCCCTTCCTTCTTCTCGTCCTACCGCGCTTACTGCGCGGCGTTGACCATGTCGGTCAGCATCGGCTCGGCGACCTCGACACCGGAGGCCTTGCGGCGCTCGTCGATGATCAGTTCGTCGCGCGAGGTGGCGATGCGCCGGATCTGGCTCATCGTGCCGCCGGTACCGGCCGGGATCAGCCGGCCGACGATGACGTTTTCCTTCAGGCCCTGCAGCATGTCGGTCTTGCCGGCAACCGCAGCTTCGGTCAGCACCCTGGTCGTCTCCTGGAAGGAGGCGGCCGAGATGAAGGACGGCGTCTGCAGCGAGGCCTTGGTTATGCCCAGCAGCACTGGCTGGCCTTCGGCCGGCTTCTTGCCGTCCTCGACCAGGCGCTCGTTGACCTCTTCCAGTTCGATCACGTCGACGTGGTCGCCCGGAATGTAGGTCGAGTCGCCCTGCACCGTGATCTCGACCTTCTGCAGCATCTGGCGAACGATCACCTCGATATGCTTGTCATTGATCGACACGCCCTGCAGACGGTAGACTTCCTGGATTTCGTTCACGAGGTAGGAAGCAAGTGCTTCCACGCCCTTGATCGCCAGGATGTCGTGCGGCGCCGGATTGCCGTCGAGGATGTAGTCGCCCTTCTCGATGACGTCGCCGTCCTGGAGATGGAACGGCTTGCCCTTCGGGATCAGGTATTCGACCGGCTCAAGCGTCGAGTCATGCGGCTCGATGATGATGCGGCGCTTGTTCTTGTAGTCGCGGCCGAAGCGGATCGTGCCATCGATCTCGGCGATGATGGCGTGATCCTTCGGACGACGTGCCTCGAACAGTTCGGCAACACGCGGCAGACCGCCGGTAATGTCCTTGGTCTTGGCGCTTTCCATTGGGATACGCGCCAAAACGTCGCCGGGACGAACCTGCGAACCCGGCTCGACCGAAAGAATGGCCTCTACCGAGAGCAGGAAGCGGGCGTCGCCGCCCTTCGACAGCTTGCCGACCTTGCCCTTGGGGTCAAGGATGGCGATCGCCGGCTTGAGGTCGTTGCCGCGTGGCGTCGAGCGCCAGTCGATGACCTCGCGCTTGGTGATGCCGGTCGATTCGTCGGCCGTTTCCTGAACGGAAATGCCGTCGACCAGATCCTCGTACGACACCTTGCCCTCGATTTCGGTAAGGACAGGGCGGGTATAGGGATCCCATTCGGCGATACGCTGGCCCCGCTTCACCTTGTCGCCATCGTCCACGAAGATGCGCGAACCATAGGTAAGGCGATGCGAGGCACGCTCCTTGCCGGCTTCGTCGAGGATCAGCACCGCCATGTTGCGGCCCATGACCATCTGCTGGCCGTCCGAGTTGCGCACCACGTTGCGGTTGCGGATCTCGACCTTGCCCTCATACGAGGCTTCAAGGAACGAGCTGTCCACCACCTGCGCCGTACCGCCCATGTGGAAGGTACGCATGGTGAGCTGGGTGCCCGGCTCGCCGATCGACTGCGCCGCGATGACGCCGACGGCTTCGCCCTGGTTGACCGGGGTGCCGCGGGCAAGATCGCGTCCGTAGCAGACCGCGCACACGCCGATCCTGACCTCGCAGGTCAGTGCCGAGCGAATGCGGACCGACTGCACGCCGGCCTTTTCGATCTTTTCCACGTCACGTTCGTCCATCAGCGTTCCGGCCTTGACCAGAACTTCGCCCGAAACCGGATGCGTGATGTCGTCGAGCGAGGTGCGGCCCAGCACGCGCTGGCCGACCGAAGCGACGACCTGACCGGCATCGACGATCGGCTGCATGGTGAGGCCCTTGTCGGTGCCGCAATCCACGGAGTTGACGATGCAGTCCTGCGCCACGTCGACCAGACGACGGGTGAGGTAACCCGAGTTCGCCGTCTTCAAGGCGGTGTCGGCCAGACCCTTGCGGGCGCCGTGGGTCGAGTTGAAGTACTCGAGCACGGTCAGGCCTTCCTTGAAGTTCGAGATGATCGGCGTCTCGATGATTTCACCCGAGGGCTTTGCCATCAGGCCGCGCATGCCGGCGAGCTGACGCATCTGGGTGGGCGAACCACGCGCACCCGAATGCGACATCATGTAGATCGAGTTCATCGGCTTTTGACGGCCACTGTCCTCGAACTCGACGGCCTTGATGCGGGCCATCATCTCGTCGGCGACCTTTTCCGAGCACTTGGCCCAGGCGTCGACGACCTTGTTGTACTTCTCGCCCTGAGTGATCAGGCCGTCATTGTACTGCTGCTCGTATTCCTTGGCCAAAGCTTCGGTGTCGGAAACCAGCTTGATCTTGGCGTCCGGGATCAGCATGTCGTCCTTGCCGAACGAAATGCCGGCGCGGCAGGCGTGGCTGAAGCCGAGGGCCATGATGCGGTCGCAGAAAATGACCGTCTCCTTCTGACCGCAGTGGCGGTAGACGGTGTCGATCATCTTGGAGATGTTCTTCTTGGTCATCTCCTGGTTGGCCGTCTCGTAAGGCACATTGACGTTCTTCGGCAGCAGCTCGCCGATGATCATGCGGCCAGGCGTGGTGTCGTAGATTTTCGACACGACCTTGCCTTCGGCGTCGACCGTGCGGAAACGACCCTTGATCTTGGAGTGCAGCGTCACCGCCTTGGTCTCGAGCGCGTGCTGGAGTTCGCCCATGTCGGCAAACACCATGCCTTCGCCCGGCTCGTTCTGATTGACGATCGAGAGATAGTAGAGACCCAGGACCATGTCCTGCGAAGGCACGATGATCGGCGCGCCGGAAGCCGGGTGCAGGATGTTGTTGGTCGACATCATCAGCACGCGGGCTTCAAGCTGCGCTTCCAACGAGAGCGGCACGTGAACGGCCATCTGGTCGCCGTCGAAGTCGGCGTTGAAGGCCGTGCAGACCAGCGGATGCAGCTGGATCGCCTTGCCTTCGATCAGGATCGGCTCGAACGCCTGGATGCCGAGGCGGTGCAGCGTCGGCGCACGGTTCAAGAGCACCGGATGCTCGCGGATGACCTCGTCGAGGATATCCCAGACTTCCGGACGCTCCTTCTCGACCAGCTTCTTGGCCTGCTTGACGGTCGAGGAGAACCCCTTGGCGTCGAGGCGGGCGTAGATGAACGGCTTGAACAGTTCGAGCGCCATCTTCTTCGGCAGGCCGCACTGGTGCAGCTTGAGCTCCGGACCGGTGACGATGACCGAACGGCCCGAATAGTCGACGCGCTTGCCGAGCAGGTTCTGGCGGAACCGGCCCTGCTTGCCCTTCAACATGTCCGACAGCGACTTCAGCGGACGCTTGTTGGCGCCGGTGATGACGCGGCCGCGACGGCCGTTGTCGAACAGCGCATCGACGGCTTCCTGCAGCATGCGCTTTTCATTGCGCACGATGATGCCGGGGGCGCGCAGCTCGATCAGCCGCTTCAGACGGTTGTTGCGGTTGATGACGCGGCGATAGAGATCGTTCAGGTCGGACGTCGCGAAACGTCCACCATCCAGAGGAACCAGCGGGCGCAGGTCCGGCGGGATCACCGGAACCACCTTCATGATCATCCATTCCGGACGGTTGCCGGACTCCATGAAGTTCTCGACGACCTTGAGCCGCTTCAGATACTTCTTCTGCTTCAGCTCGGACGTGGTCGAAGCCAGTTCCGAACGCAGGTCGCCGGCGATCTTCTCCAGGTCCATGCCGGCCAGAAGGTCATGAATGGCCTCGGCGCCGATCATGGCGGTGAACGAATCCTCGCCATACTCGTCGACGGCGATCATGTACTCTTCCTCGCTGAGCAGCTGGTGCTCCTTCAGCGCGGTGAGGCCAGGCTCGGTGACGATGTAGTTCTCGAAGTAGAGGACGCGCTCGATGTCCTTTAGGGTCATGTCGAGCAGCGTGCCGATGCGCGACGGCAGCGACTTCAGGAACCAGATGTGAGCGACAGGTGCCGCCAGCTCGATGTGGCCCATGCGCTCGCGGCGAACGCGCGACAGCGTGACTTCGACGCCGCACTTTTCGCAGATGACGCCCTTGTACTTCATGCGCTTGTACTTGCCGCACAGGCATTCATAGTCCTTGATCGGGCCAAAAATGCGCGCGCAGAACAGACCGTCACGCTCCGGCTTGAAGGTGCGGTAGTTGATGGTCTCCGGCTTCTTGATCTCGCCGAACGACCAGGACAAAATCTTCTCAGGGCTGGCGAGCGATATCCGGATGGAATCGAACACCTGCGCCGGCGCCTGCGGATTGAAGAGATTCATGACCTCTTGGTTCATGCCGTTCTCCTTTTCGGGGTCCTCGAAAACCCCTTGCATCTAACGCGGGCCAAATGCCCGCTGAGTGGTCGGCCCACTGGCCGTAGAATTTGTCGCATCCGGTCGCGGCGTTCCGCGACCGGATGTCTTGCTTACTCGGCCGCGCCCCTATTCGGCAGCATCTGGCAGCCGGACAGGGTTGTCGTCGAGCTTGGTGTTCTCCAGCTCGACATTGAGGCCGAGAGACCGCATTTCCTTGACGAGCACGTTGAAGCTCTCGGGAATGCCGGCCTCGAACGTGTCGTCGCCGCGCACGATCGCCTCGTAGACCTTGGTGCGGCCGGCGACATCGTCCGACTTCACCGTCAGCATTTCCTGCAGCGTGTAGGCGGCGCCATAGGCTTCCAGCGCCCAGACCTCCATTTCGCCGAAGCGCTGGCCACCGAACTGCGCCTTGCCGCCCAGCGGCTGCTGGGTAACGAGCGAGTACGGACCGATCGAACGCGCGTGGATCTTGTCGTCCACCAGGTGGTGAAGCTTGAGCATATAGATATAGCCCATCGTCACCTTGCGATCGAACGGCTCGCCGGTGCGTCCGTCATAGAGCTGCGACTGACCGCTGGTGTGCAGGCCCGCCTGCTCCAGCATGATGTTGATGTCGACTTCATGCGCGCCGTCGAACACCGGTGTCGCGATAGAGACGCCGCGGCGCATCTGCTCGCTGAGGCGAACGATGCTCTCGTCGTCATATTCGCGGACCGGCTCGTTGCGGTCGTTGGCTGGGATGAAGCTCTCGAGCGTCTTGCGCAACGGCTTGATGTCTCCAGCCGTCTTGTACGCGTCGATCAGCTCGCCGATCTTCTTGCCCATGCCCGCGCATGCCCAGCCCAGATGCGTTTCCAGGATCTGGCCGACATTCATGCGGCTCGGCACACCCAGCGGGTTGAGCACGATATCGGCATGCGTGCCGTCCTCGAGGAAAGGCATGTCCTCGACCGGAACGATCCGCGACACGACACCCTTGTTGCCGTGACGTCCCGCCATCTTGTCGCCCGGCTGCATCTTGCGCTTCACGGCCACGAAGACCTTGACCATCTTCATGACGCCCGGAGGCATTTCGTCGCCGCGCTGGACCTTCTCGACCTTGTCCATGAAGCGCTGCTCGAGCGCCTTCTTGGAATCGTCGTACTGGCCACGCAGGGCTTCCAGTTCGCTCTGGAGCTTTTCGTTCTCCACCGCAAACTGCCACCACTGCGAACGCGGATACTCGTCCAGCGTGTCCTTCGACAGCTTCGAGCCCTTCTTGAAGCCCTTCGGCCCGGCAATCGCTTCCTTGCCGACGAGAACGTCGGAAAGGCGCGAATAGACGTTGCGGTCGAGGATCGCCTGCTCGTCGTCGCGGTCCTTGGCGAGGCGTTCGATCTCCTCGCGTTCGATCGCCATGGCGCGCTCGTCCTTCTCGACGCCGTGGCGGTTGAAGACGCGCACTTCGACGACGGTGCCGAAGGTGCCCGGAGGCATGCGCATCGAGGTGTCGCGAACGTCGGACGCCTTTTCACCGAAGATGGCGCGCAGGAGCTTTTCTTCCGGCGTCATCGGGCTTTCGCCCTTCGGCGTGATCTTGCCGACCAGGATGTCGCCCGGCTGCACTTCCGCGCCGATATAGACGATGCCGGCTTCGTCGAGGTTCTTCAGCGCTTCTTCCGAAACGTTCGGAATGTCGCGTGTGATTTCCTCCGGTCCAAGCTTGGTGTCGCGGGCCATGACCTCGAATTCCTCGATGTGGATCGAGGTGAAGACGTCGTCGGCCACGATGCGCTCGGAGAGCAGGATCGAGTCCTCGTAGTTGTAGCCGTTCCACGGCATGAACGCGACCAGCACGTTGCGGCCGAGCGCCAGATCGCCGAGCTCGGTCGACGGACCGTCGGCGATGATGTCGCCCTTGTTGACGCGGTCGCCCATGCGCACCAGCGGACGCTGGTTGATGCAGGTGTTCTGGTTCGAACGCTGGAACTTCATCAGCCGGTAGATGTCGACGCCCGACTTGCCGGGATCGAGATCTTCCGTGGCGCGGATGACGATACGCGTCGCGTCCACCTGGTCGACGATGCCGCCGCGGCGGGCGCCGATGGCGGCGCCCGAGTCACGGGCAACGATCGGCTCCATGCCGGTGCCTACGAACGGCGCTTCGGCGCGCACCAGCGGCACGGCCTGACGCTGCATGTTGGAGCCCATTAGCGCGCGGTTGGCGTCGTCGTTCTCGAGGAACGGGATCAGCGCCGCGGCCACGGACACCATCTGCTTGGGCGACACGTCCATGAGATCGACGTTTTCGCGCGGCGCCATCATCACTTCGCCGGCGCTGCGGCAAATGACGAATTCGTCGACGAAACCACCATTCTTGTCGAGCTCGGCGTTGGCCTGCGCAACGTGGTGCTTGGACTCTTCCATAGCGGAGAGATAGACGACCTCATTGGTCAGCTTGCCATTGACGATCTTGCGGTACGGGCTTTCGATGAAGCCGTACTTGTTGACGCGCGCGAAGGTCGCCAGCGAGTTGATCAGACCGATGTTCGGGCCTTCCGGCGTCTCGATCGGGCAGATGCGGCCGTAATGCGTCGGGTGCACGTCACGCACTTCGAAGCCGGCGCGCTCGCGGGTCAGACCGCCCGGGCCAAGTGCCGACAAGCGGCGCTTGTGGGTGATCTCCGACAGCGGGTTGGTCTGATCCATGAACTGCGACAGCTGCGAGGAACCGAAGAACTCGCGCACGGCGGCAGCCGCCGGCTTGGCGTTGATCAGGTCCTGCGGCATCACCGTGTCGATCTCGATCGAGGACATACGTTCCTTGATCGCGCGCTCCATGCGCAGCAGGCCGACGCGGTATTGGTTCTCCATCAGCTCGCCGACGGAACGCACGCGGCGGTTGCCGAGATTGTCGATGTCGTCGATCTCGCCCTTGCCGTCGCGTAGTTCGACCAGCGTCTTGACCACCGCCAGGATGTCGTCCTTGCGCAGCACGCGCACGGTGTCCTCAGCCTTGAGCTCGAGGCGCATGTTCATCTTGACGCGGCCGACGGCCGACAGGTCGTAGCGCTCCGAGTCGAAGAACAGCGAGTTGAACATGGCTTCGGCGGTTTCAAGCGTCGGCGGCTCGCCCGGGCGCATGACACGGTAGATGTCGAACAGTGCGTCCTGGCGGCTCTCGTTCTTGTCGACGTTGAGCGTATTGCGGATGTAGGCGCCGACATTGACGTGGTCGATGTCGAGAACCTTGATCTCGCTTTCGCCCGTGCCGAGCAGCACCTTCAGCGTCTTTTCGTCGATCTCGTCGCCGGCTTCGAGGAAAATCTCACCGGTGCCGTAGTTGACGATGTCCTCGGCCAGGTAATTGCCGAGCAGATCCTCGTCGGTCGCCTTGATCGCCTTCAGACCCTTTTCGCCAAGCGCTCTTGCCTGGCGGGCGGTGATCTTCTTGCCGGCCTCGACGACAACTTCGCCGGTATCGGCATCGACGAGGTCGCCAACGGCCTTCAGGCCGCGGAAACGCTCGACGTTGAACGGGATGCGCCAGTGGTCGCCGGCGCGCTTGTAGGTGATCTTGTTGTAGAAGGTCGACAGGATTTCTTCGCCGTCCATGCCGAGCGCCATCAAGAGCGACGTCACCGGAATCTTGCGGCGGCGGTCGATGCGGGCGTGCACGACGTCCTTGGAATCGAACTCGATGTCGAGCCACGAACCGCGATAGGGAATGACGCGCGCCGCAAACAAAAGCTTGCCCGAGGAGTGCGACTTGCCCTTGTCATGGTCGAAGAAGACGCCCGGCGAACGGTGCATCTGCGAGACGATGACGCGCTCCGTGCCATTGACGATGAAGGTGCCGTTGAGCGTCATGAGCGGCATGTCGCCCATATAGACGTCCTGCTCCTTGATGTCCTTGATCGACTTTGCGCCGGTATCCTCGTCGATATCGAACACGATGAGGCGCAGCGTCACCTTGAGTGGCGCGGCATAGGTCAGGTCGCGCTGACGGCATTCGTCAACGTCGAATTTCGGTCCTTCGAACTCGTACTTCACGAACTCCAGCATCGAGGAGCCGGAGAAATCGGAGATCGGGAAAACCGACTTGAAAACGGCCTGCAGTCCCTCGTCCGGACGCCCACCCTTGGGCTCCGCCACCATCAGGAACTGGTCATAGGATGCTTTTTGAACCTCGATCAGGTTCGGCATCTCCGCAACTTCCGGAATCTTTCCGAAGAACTTGCGTACGCGTCTGCGGCCATTGAAAGTCTGGGTCTGGGCCATCGTCGCTCCTTAGCTATAAACTCGGGGCGAGCCTCGCCGCGGCTCACCTTGCATGCGCGGCCACCTCGGCGGCGGCCCCTGATCTGTTTCCCGCCGCCTGGCGGCGACGGCTAAAACGGGAGAAAACCCGTTTCCTGAAGGCCGGTTTCGGCCCTCAGGAAAGAGGTTCTCGTACATCTCGCGCTACGCATCCTCCCCTCTGATGAAGGGAGTGGCGGGGGGG
>NZ_JAMYQZ010000121.1:0-14954 GCF_040321145.1 Mesorhizobium sp. M0514 | reverse complement strand
CGGTGCCGCACCCCCACCCCGCTGCTGCGCAGCGACCCTCCCCACAAGGGGGAGGGTAAGGGGCGGCGCCATCCTTCGCCATGACACCATATGGATCAGAGGCTGGACATCGTGACCTCTCATCGTCTCTCATCCGGCGGTCTCATCGACCGTTCCACCCCCCTCACCTTCCGCTTCGACGGCACGACATTTTCCGGCTTCCAGGGCGACACGCTGGCGTCGGCGCTGGTCGCCAATGGCGTCAAGCTGGTCGGCCGCTCGTTCAAATATCATCGTCCGCGCGGCATTCTGACTGCGGGCTCGGAAGAACCCAACGCGCTGGTCGAACTGCGCACCGGCGCACGGCGCGAGGCCAACACCAAGGCAACGACGGCCGAACTCTATGAAGGCCTCGAAGCGGTCAGCCAGAACCGCTGGCCGTCGCTGCGCCACGATGTGATGTCGGTGAACCAGCTGTTCGCACCGATCTTCGTCGCCGGCTTCTACTACAAAACCTTCATGTGGCCGGCAAAATTCTGGGAAATGGTCTACGAGCCGGCGATCCGACGCGCCGCGGGTCTGGGTCGCGCGGCGGTCACCCCCGATCCGGATCACTACGACAAGGCCTGGGCGCATTGCGATGTGGTGATCGCCGGCTCCGGGCCGGCCGGTCTCGCCGCCGCACTCGCTGCAGGCCGCAGCGGTGCGCGCGTCATCCTGTGCGAAGAAGATTTTGCGCCCGGCGGCCGTCTGTTGTCGGATGGCGGCACGATCGACGGTCTGCCGGCCGCGGAGTGGCTGTCGCGCACACTGGCCGAGCTCAGCTCGATGCCGGATGTCCGCATCATGACCCGCACGACCCTGTTCGGCGTCTATGACGGCGGTACCTATGGCGCGATCGAGCGGGTCAACGATCATCTGCCGGTGCCGCCCGAGCATCAGGTGCGCCAGCGCCTGTGGCGCATCGTGGCCAAGCGCTGCGTCGTCGCCGCCGGCGCGATTGAGCGTCCCATCGTCTTTGCCGGCAATGACACGCCCGGCGTGATGATGGCGTCCGCCATCCGCACCTACGTCACACGTTATGCGGCGACGCCGGCAAAGCGGATCGCGCTGTTCACCAACAATGAGGATGGCTGGCGCACGGTCGAGACGGCACTCGGCGCCGGGCTGCAGATCGCGGCGGTGATCGACGCGCGGCCTGACGTCTCGCCTGCCCATCGTTCTCTCGCTTCCAGGAACGGCTTCACCGTGCTGCATGGTTCGGTCAGCGGCGTCGACGGCGGCAAGGACGGCGTAAGAAAAATAGCGGTGTCGCTGACCGGCGGCGCGCGCGCCGAGGTCGAGGCCGACGGGCTTGCCGTTTCCGGCGGCTGGAATCCGGCGGTCGGGCTCACCTCTTACCATCGCGGCCGGCCGAAATGGCGAGACGACATCGCCGCCTTCGTGCCGGACGGCGCGCCACCCGGTATGGTCGCCGCAGGTGCGGCTAACGGCGACTTCGGGCTAGGCGCCTGCCTGCGCGCAGGTTTCGAGGCCGGCGCCGCAGCGGCGCGGGACGCGGGACGCAATGGCAATCCGGGCTCTGCAGCTGTTGCCGGCGACGAGGCCTTCTCACTGACCCCGCTCTGGCACGTCGCCGGCAAAGGCAAGGCCTTTGTAGACCAGCAGCATGACGTCACCGCGTCCGACATCGAGCTGGCGCAGCGCGAGGGTTTTGAATCGGTCGAGCATCTGAAGCGCTACACCACGCTCGGCATGGCGACCGACCAGGGCAAGACGTCCAATGTCGCCGGCCTCGCCATCATGGCGGCGGTGTCGGGCAAATCCATTCCCGAGACCGGCACGACCATCTATCGGCCGCCTTACGTGCCTGTCGCCATCGGCGCCTTTGCCGGCCATCATCGCGACGAAAATTTCCATGCGACGCGGCTGACGCCGTCGCATCACTGGGCGGCCGAACAAGGCGCGATCTTTGTCGACACCGGCCTGTGGAAGCGGGCGCAGTGGTACCCCCGCGCGGGCGAGAAGGACTGGCTGGAATCCGTGACCCGCGAGGTCAAGGCAGTGCGCTTGGGCGTCGGCTTCTGCGATGTCTCGACGCTGGGCAAGATCGATGTACACGGCCCCGATGCCGGCGCCTTCCTCGACCGCGTCTACATCAACACCTTCTCAAACCTTGCCGTGGGAAAAGCCCGCTACGGGCTGATGCTGCGCGAGGATGGCCTCGTCTATGATGACGGCACGACGTCCCGGCTCGCCGATGACCATTATTTCCTCACCACGACCACGGCGAAGGCCGGGCTGGTGATGCAGCATCTCGAATTCTGCCGGCAGGTGCTATTCCCCGAATTCGACGTGCAACTGACCTCAGTCTCCGACCAGTGGGCGCAATTCTCGATTGCCGGGCCAAGGACGCGAGACCTGTTGAAGGAAATCGTCGACCCTGCCGAGGACCTTTCGAACGAAGGTTTTCCATTCATGGGCGTGCGCGAAGTCGCTTTGCGCGGCGGCATCAAGGCGCGGCTGTTCCGCATCTCCTTCTCCGGCGAGATGGCGTTCGAGATTTCGGTGCCGGCGCGTTACGGTGAAGCGATGGCACGCAATTTGATGCTGGCGGGAAAACCGTTCGGCGTGACGCCGTATGGCACAGAAGCCCTCGGCGTCATGCGCGTTGAAAAGGGCCATGTCGCCGGACCGGAACTGAGCGGCACGACGACCGCCGCCGATCTCGGCCTCGGCAAGATGATGTCGACCAAGAAGGATTTCATCGGTCGCGTCATGGCCGGCCGCGAGGCGCTGGTGGCGCCGGACCGGCAGGTCGTGGTCGGCATCAAGCCGGTCGACAAGGCGCGCCGCCTGCGCTCCGGCGCGCACATCATCCCGAAGGGCCAGACGCCCGGGCCTGACAACGACCAGGGCTACGTCACCTCGGTCTGCTTCTCGCCGACGCTTGACCAGTGGATCGGGCTCGGCCTTGTCGAGCGTGGCCGCGAGCGCATCGGCGAGATCGTCCACGCGCATGATCCGCTGCGCGGCGAAGACTATGATGTCGAGCTCTGCAATCCCGTCTTCTACGATCCCGATGGAGGGCGCCAGCGTGGCTGATTTTTCCTGGAATGTTCGCAGCCCGCTCGATCGGGCGCTCGCTCCTGGCGCTTACGGCGTGCAAGGCGATGCCGGTGTGTCGCTGACCGAGATCCGCAATTTCGACCTCGTCCAGGTGATGGCACGGCGCGGCAAGGCGGGTGATTTGGCCGAGGCCGCGAACGCTCGTTTCGGCGTAGCGGCTCCGGAAACGCCGAAGGCGGTTGGCACCGCGGATGCGACGCTGATCTGGTCGGGACCGGATCAGTTTTTTGTCCTGTCGAAGGGTGGCAGGACTGAGGTGCTCGCTCAGACCTTTGCATCTTCCGCTTCGCTATCCGACCAATCGCATGCACGCGTGCTGATCAGCATCTGCGGCCTCAAGGCGCGCGCCATGCTGGCGAAACTGTCGTCGATTGATTTGCATCCCCATGCGTTTCCGGTTGGCGCTGTTGCCGCGACCTCGATGGATCACACCAGCGTCACGCTCTGGCGTGGTGGTGACAAGGCGGATGGGCAGGCGGTGTTCAACCTCCTGGTGTTTGCGACGTTTGCCGAAAGTCTGTGGCACACGATGTTGGATTCGGCTGCGGAGTATGGTGTGGCTATCGGGCATTCCGAGGAGCTTTAGCTCGATAGTTTCAGATGTTGGCGCCGCCCCTCATCGCCCTGCCGGGCATTTCTCCCCGTATAGTGATGGGGAGAAAGAAGCTGGTCGCAGCCTCGGCGCTCGTCCTGCAACGCTGGCGATTGGCGAAACCGGCGACGACAGCTTCGCCCGTTTACGGGGAGAAGATGGCGGCAGCCAGATGAGGGGCGGCGCTGGCGTTCGGAAGTTGGGTTTGATTGGAAGGGTCTAACCTGCAGCGACCGCGTCGAGAACGCCACCTCCACCTTGCCAAACCCAACCGCGCTGCTATTCTTGCTGCTAAAATAATTTTACACACAGGCAAACTTGTTTCTGTAACCGCAAGGCTGAGATGAGCCAGTCGCCCTACCCTTCAGTGACAGCCGGGCCGCCGCGGCCGAGCCTCATCCTGAGGCCCGGCCAGATCGCACTGCCGCCGGGCATGGAGCGCCATACTATCCTGGGGAATGGCGCGGTGCTGATCGAGGTCGAGGCCGGCGATACGTTCACCGTGCGCAATGTCGAGGGCGGGCAGGCTTGCGAGTTGCTGGCCTGGGACAGGACCGGCGCCACCGATCCTTCCATCCTCGGCGAAAAGTCCAACAGCAATGCCGCCGGGATCAAGGCGCTTCTGGCCGAGGGCGATGACAGCCTGGCTTCCGTCCGTCGTGGCCTTGAGCGCCGCCAGGTGCAGCTCGACGAGCCCAAGGCGGTGCGTGTGTTCGGCGGCGCAACGCCTGCCGGCACCGAGCAGGCATTCACGGTCAGGCGCGACGGCGCGATGCTGATTGCCGCACCCGGCGGGCCGATGCTCGTCGACGGCCATGATACGGCAACGCCGCTCACCGTCATGGTGCGCCGCGCCACCGTGCGCCTGAAGACAAAGTCGCAGCTGGCCGATCCGCTTGCCGATCCGGTGCTCGATCTGCGCGTCCATTCGGCGACAGCCGAATCCTATTTCGTCAAGGCGGGCGACTACCTGCAGATCATCGATGTTGACGGCCGCCAGTGCACCGATTTCCAGTGCTTCTCGGCGCGCAAGCTGGACAAGGGGCTGGACCATCCGCTCGACGTAACGACCACGCGGACGCTGATGGGGTCGAGCTACCCGATGCCGGGCCTGCATTCGAAATATTACGACCAGGACATGGAGCCGCTGGTCGAGGTTATCCAGGACACATGCGGGCGACACGACGCATTCGCGCTGGCGTGTGCCGCCAAATATTACGATGACATCGGCTATCCCGGCCACACCAACTGCTCGGAGAACTTCAATCGCGCGCTGGCCGACAAGGGCGTGACGCCCCGCGCCGGCTGGATGGCGATCAACTTCTTCTTCAACACGGAGATCGACGCCCATGGCGTGATGGTGTCGGACGAGCCGTGGTCGCGGGCAGGTGACTATGTGCTGCTCAGGGCGCTCACCGACATTGTCTGCGTCTCCTCCGCCTGTCCCGACGACACGACACCGGCCAATGGCTGGAACCCGACCGACATCCATGTGCGAACCTATTCCGGCCAGCACAAATTCTCGCGAGCGATCGCCAGACGCATGACGCCCGATTCGGAACCGAAAATGACCCGCGAGACCGCCTTCCATTCAAGCTTCGCCAAGCACACCCGCAACTTCGTGGAATACCGGGGTTATTGGCTGGCCAATTCTTTCGCCAAAGAGGGGCCGATCGCCGAGTACTGGGCCTGCCGGCAGGACGCGGTGATCATGGACCTGTCGCCGCTGCGCAAGTTCGAGGTCACCGGTCCCGATTCCGAAGCGCTGCTGCAATACACGCTGACCCGCGACGTCAAGAAGCTCGGCGTCGGCCAGGTCGTCTATTCCGCCATGTGCTACGAGCATGGCGGCATGATCGACGACGGCACGCTGCTGCGGCTCGGCAAGGACAATTTCCGCTGGGTCGGCGGCGATGACCTGTCCGGCGAATGGCTGCGCGAGACGGCAAAGAAGCTTGGCCTCAACGTGCTGGTGCGCTCGTCCACCGACCAGATGCACAATGTCGCTGTCCAAGGGCCGAAGAGCCGTGACATTTTGCGAGAGGTGGTCTGGACCTCGCCGCTGCAACCGTCGATCGACGAACTCGAATGGTTCCGCTTCGCTGTCGCGCGCATCGGCGGCGGCAATGGCATTCCGGTCGTGGTGTCGCGCACCGGTTATACCGGCGAGCTCGGCTACGAAATCTGGTGCCACCCACGCGACGCCGAAAAAGTATTCGATGCCATCTGGGAGGCCGGCCAGCCGCACGGGCTGAAGCCGATGGGCCTGCAGGCACTCGACATGGTGCGCATCGAAGCCGGGCTGATCTTCGCCGGTTACGAATTCTCCGACCAGACCGACCCGTTCGAGGCGGGCATTGGCTTCACCGTACCGTTGAAGGCCAAGACCGACGATTTCATCGGCCGCGAGGCTCTGATAAGGCGCAAGGAACATCCGCAGCACAAGCTCGTCGGCCTCGACATCGACAGCAATGTCGCGGTCGGCCATGGGGATTGCGTCCATATCGGCCGCGCCCAGATCGGTGTCGTCACCTCGGGCATGCGCTCGCCGGTGCTGAACAAAAACATCGCTCTGGCGAGGCTTGACGTCACCCACGCGGCAATCGGCACAGAGGTGGAGATCGGCAAGCTCGACGGTCATGCCAAGCGGCTGCCGGCGCGGGTGGTGGCCTTCGCTCACTACGATCCGCAAAAGACCAGGCCGCGATCCTGAGGGTTGCACCCCCGGCCCTTCGCAGGCTCAGGGCGTTCGAAGCTCGAAAGCAATTGGCTTTCCGTCCGCTACCGCGGACCGCTTCTCACCCCACAAGGGGAGAAGGACAAAGCGAGCGTTTCGCAACCGTGATGTGCACGACGCCACAAATCACTTGACGTGAAAGCGCGCCGGATCAATCTTCACTGTTAAGAAAAAAATACGACTGAGTGGAAACACTGGAGTCGTGCGGTCATGTACCGGGGAACAAGCTTCGCGAAGCCGAGGCATCACCGGCCGGGAACACAAAATGGGGAATTCAGACAGATGAGCACGATTACCACTGCCCTGGAGCAGCCTGCTGAAGGCAAGCTGCTCCGCAACATCGACTGGCGCGGCGCCTTCTGGGTGGCGAGCGGCGTTCCTGCCCTTGTCCTGTTTTCGATCGGCGGCATTGCCGGAACGACGGGAACGCTGGCCTTCGGGATCTGGATCGCTTCCATGATCATGGGCTTCCTGCAATCCTTCACCTATGCCGAGATCGCCGGCCTGTTCCCGAACAAGTCGGGCGGCGCCTCGATCTACGGCGCCACCGCCTGGCTGCGTTATTCCAAGTTCATCGCGCCGCTGTCGGTATGGTGCAACTGGTTCGCCTGGTCGCCGGTGCTGTCGCTGGGCTGCTCGATCGCCGCCGCCTATATTCTCAACGCGCTGGCGCCGGTGCCGCTGTTCACCGAGGCGTCGCCGGACGTCGTCGCCTATATCGCGGCGCATGCCGGAACGGTGCCTGCCGACGCCATCGCCGCGGTGACCGCGGCGGCCACGCCGGCGATCCGCAACTGGACGCTGTTCAGCCACACGCTAGGTCCTGTCTCCTTCACCCTCAATGCCACTTTCTTCATCGGCGCGGTGCTGATGCTGATCATCTTCTCGATCCAGCATCGCGGCATTCTCGGCACCGCCAATGTGCAGAAGTATATCGGCCTCCTGGTCATCATCCCGATGCTGATCGTCGGTGTCGTGCCGATCGTCACCGGCCAGATCAACTGGGCGAACTTTTCGCCGCTGGTGCCGCTGGCGGCGGCTTACGCGCCGGAGCCCGGCTCGTGGAACATTGCCGGCTGGACGCTGGTGCTGGGCGGCATGTTCATCGCCGCATGGTCGACCTATGGCTTTGAGACCGCCGTCTGTTATACGTCGGAGTTCAAGAACCCGGGCACCGACACGTTCAAGGCGATTTTCTATTCCGGCCTGCTCTGCATGCTTCTGTTCATCCTGGTGCCCTTCACCTTCCAGGGCGTGCTGGGCCTCAACGGCATGCTGGCGACGCCGATCGTCGACGGCTCGGGTGTCGCCGATGCACTGGCCGGCATGGTCGGGGGTGGCGCATTGATCCACAGCCTCTTGGTGATGCTGATGATCCTGGCGCTGGTGCTGTGCATCATGACGGCAATGGCCGGCTCGTCGCGCACGCTCTACCAGGGCTCGGTCGATGGCTGGCTGCCGCGCTATCTCAGCCACGTCAACGAGCATGGCGCGCCGACGCGCGCCATGTGGACCGATCTCGTCTTCAACCTGATCGTGCTGGCCATCGCCTCGGCCGACGCGACGAGCTTCTTCTTCATCCTCGCCGTGTCGAACTGCGGCTACATCATCTTCAACTTCCTCAACCTCAATGCCGGCTGGATCCACCGCATCGACAACGGCCACATCAACCGGCCTTGGAAGGCGCCGAGCTGGCTGCTCGGCCTCGGCGCCATCTTCGCCTATGTAAACGCCATCTTCATGGGCGCCGGCGCCAAGGTGTGGAACCCGATGGCGCTCTGGGCCGGCCTGATCACAGCCGCCTTGATCATCCCGGTGTTCTGCTACCGGCACTACGTCCAAGACAAGGGCAAGTTCCCCGACCACATGCTGGCCGACCTCGGCATGACGGGCGCAGACCTCTCGGTCAAAAAGGCAGGCATGCTGCCCTACCTGACGCTGGTCGCCGGCCTGGTGGTGATGCTGCTCGCCAACTGGTACTTCGTCATCTGAAAGTGATGGCTTGAAAAGAATGGGCGCGCTTCGGCGCGCCTGTTTCTTTTTATGGCAGGACGTCAGCCGGCCTTGCGAATGGCCCCTTCGGAGCCTTTGAAGAACCGGTTCGGCGGACGCTTCAGGCCGAGATTCTCGCGCAAGGTGGTGCCCTCATACTCGCGCCGGAAGAGCTTTCGCCGCTGCAGCTCGGGCACCACCTTCTCGGCGAAGTCGTCGAGCCCGGCAGGCAGATAGGGGAACATGACGTTGAAGCCGTCTGACCCCTCGGCAAGCAACCATTCCTCCATCGCGTCGGCGATGGTTTTAGGCGTGCCGACGAAGGCAAGGCCGGAATAGCCGCCGAGCCGCTGCGCCAGCTGGCGGACGGTCAAATTCTCCCGGCGCGCCAGCTCGATGACGCGCTCGCGGCCGCTCTTGGAGGCATTGGTCTCGGGGATTTCGGGCAAGGGCGCGTCGGGGTCGAAGGCCGACGCGTCATGGCCGAGCGCGATCGACAGCGAGGCAATGCCGCTCTCGTAATAGACCAGGCTGTCGAGCTTGGCGCGTTTGGCCTGTGCTTCCTCGACACTGTCGCCGACGATGACGAAGGCGCCGGGCAGGATCTTGATGTCGTCGCGCGAACGGCCGAGCTTCTCGGCCCGGCTTTTGACATCGGCAAAGAAGCGCTGCCCGGACGCCAGATCGGAATGGGCGGCGAAGATCACCTCCGCCGTTTCGGCTGCCAGCTGCCGCCCGGCCTCAGATGCGCCGGCCTGGACGATGACCGGCCAGCCCTGCACCGGCCGCGCAATGTTGAGCGGGCCGCGCACCGAGAGATGCTCACCCTTATGGTCGAGCACATGCAGCTTCGCGGGATCGAAATAGAGCCCGCTCTCGGCGTCGTGGATGAAGGCGTCGTCGGCAAAGCTGTCCCAGAGGCCGGTCACCACATCGTAGAATTCCCGCGCATTGTGATAGCGCTCGTCGTGCTCGACATGCTCGTCGAGGCCGAAGTTCAGCGCGGCGTCGGGATTGGATGTGGTGACGATGTTCCAGCCGGCGCGGCCGCCGCTGATATGGTCGAGCGAGGCGAAGCGACGGGCAATGTGATAGGGCGCGTCGAAGGTCGTCGATGCGGTGGCGACAAGGCCGATATGATCAGTGACGGCGGCGAGCGCCGACAGCAGCGTGAACGGCTCGAACGAGGTCACCGTGTGGCTGCGCCGTAGCGCCTCGATCGGCATGTTGAGAACGGCCAGATGGTCGGCCATGAAGAAGGCGTCGAACTTCGCCGCCTCAAGCGTCTGCGCAAAGCGCTTCAGATGGGCGAAGTTGAAGTTGGCATCGGGATATGAGCCGGGATAGCGCCAGGCCCCGGTGTGAAGACTGACCGGACGCATGAAGGCGCCGAGCCGCAATTGCTTATTGTCTACCATGGGATGATCACCTGATGCGAACGAGCGTTGCCGCTCCGATATGTAAGCAGGATCGGACGGCTTTGTTGTCCTGGAAAGGAATTCTGTTTTGCAAAACCGGCGCCGCGAAGCATTTTCATACAGGTGGCCGTTCAACCTATTTTGATGAACCCGCCTGGTGTTGAGATACTTGCCTGGGTGCTCGGTGCCACCGGCAAGGAGAAAGCCAGAACGCCGCACGTCAAGCGTACGGCGTTCCAGCATTTTCCAAGGAAGATCCTGTGCCCCAGCAGCGCCTACTCGGCGGCCAGCGCCAGTGGCGGCCTGTCATTGTCCTGCACCGCCTCATCAGCTGGCTTCTTGCCTTGCTTCGGCTCGCGGCCGAAGAACAGCGCATAGCCTGCCGGCAGCACCAGGATGGTGAGTACGGTGGCGACGAGGATGCCGCCCATCATGGCGTAGGCGAGCGGTCCCCAGAACACCGCACGCGAGATCGGGATCAGCGCCAGCACCGCCGTCATCGCCGTCAGCACGATCGGCCGGAAACGGCGCACGGCCGAGCCGATGATGGCCTCCGATCGGTCCATCCCCCTGGCGATGTCCTGATCGATCTGGTCGACCAGGATGATCGAGTTGCGCATGATGATTCCGAGCAGCGCGATGACACCAAGGATGGCGACGAAGCCGAACGGCGCGCCGCTGATCAACAGAGCCGCCGCCGCACCGATGATGCCGAGCGGACCGGTGGCCAGCACGAGCATCGCCTTGCCGAAATGCTGCAGCTGGATCATCAGGAGCACGACGATGACGGCCAGCATGATCGGCGCCTTGGCGGCAATCGAGGCCTGGCTTTCGGCGGAATCTTCCGCACCGCCCTGGATCTCGATCTTGTAGCCGGGCGCCAGGCCGGCGCGCATGCCCTGCATGTCATTGTAGAGCTTGGTGACGACGTCGTTCGACTGCACGCCATCCGGCAGCGTGGCGCGCACCGAGATGGTCGGCAGGCGGTCGCGCCGCCATTCGACGCCCTGCTCGAGCACCGGCACCACCTTGGCCACCTGCGACAGCGGCACGAAGCCGCCGAAATCGGTCGGGATATAGACCGAGTCGACCGAGGACAGCAGGCTGCGGCTGGCGTCCGGTTCGCGGGCGACGATGGAAACCGTCTCCTCGCCATCACGGAAGTCATCGAGCGGCGCGCCGGACATCGCTGCCTGCAGCATCTGGCGGATGCGCTGCGAGGTGACGCCAAGCGCACGGGCGCGGTCCTGGTCGATGACCAGCTTCATCGCCGGTACCGGCTCCAGCCAGTCGTCATGGACGGCGCCGAGGAGCGGATTTTCGGCGAATTTCGCCTTCACCTGGTCAGCTATGCGGCGCACCTCCTGGCGGTCCGGACCCATGATGCGCATCTGCACCGGCCAGCCGGTCGGCGGGCCGAGGAACAGACGGTCGACCTTGGAGCGGATCGAAGGGAAATCCTGCGCCAGGACTGAGCGCAGCTTGAGGATCAGCCGCTCACGTGCCGGCTCGTCATTGGCCATCACCAGAAGCTGCGCATAGTTCGGATTGCGCAATTGCTGGTCGAGCGGCAGGAAGAAGCGCGGCGCGCCTTCGCCGATATAGGTGGCGATGAAGCGCTTGTCCTTGTCGTCCATCATCCGGGCTTCCAGCGCCTTGGCCTGCGTCTCGACTTCCTTGATCGAGGTTCCCTCAGGCAACCAGAGATCGACGAGGATTTCCGGCCGCGAGGATTGCGGGAAGAAGTTTTGTGGGATGAACTGGAACGCCCACAGGCTGGTGGCGAAGGTGACCAGCGTCATCACCAGAACGATGATGCGGTGGCGCACCGCCCAGCCGACCGTGGCGCGCAGCCGCCGGTAGAAGCCGGTGTCGAAGGCGTCATGATGGTTGCCGGCATGCTTGCGCTGCTTGAGGATCATGTAGCCCAGCCACGGCGTGAAATAGACGGCGACGAACCACGACACGACGAGCGCGATGCCGACGACATAGAACAGCGTGCGCACATATTCGCCTGCGGTCGAGGCGGCGAAGCCAACCGGGATGAAGCCGGCGATAGTGATCAGCGTGCCGCTCAGCATCGGGAAGGCGGTCGAGGAATAGGCGAAGCTCGCCGCCTCGATCTTGACCAGCCCCTCCTCCAGCTTGCGCTCCATCATCTCGACGACGATCATGGCGTCGTCGACCAACAGCCCGAGCGCGATGATCAGGGCGCCGAGCGAAATGCGCTGCAGATCGATGCCGAGCTCGTACATGATGGCGAAGGTGGCGGCCAGCACCAGCGGAATGGCAATGGCGATGACCAGGCCGGAACGCCAGCCGATCGACAGCAGCGAGACAGCAAGCACGATCAGCAGCGCCTCGCCGAGCGCCTCCATGAACTCGTTGACGGCGTCCTTGACAACCTCGGGCTGGTTGGAGATCTGGTCAACCGCAACGCCGTAGGGCAGCGCTTCCTCAAAGCGCTTGTAGGTCGCCTCGACATCCGTGCCGACGTCCCTGACGTTAAAACCCTTGGCCATGACGACGCCGACCTGGACGCTTTCGTGGCCGTTGAAGCGGTACTTGCGCTGATAGGGATCTTCGAGACCGGAACTCACGGTGGCGATGTCGCCAAGACGTGTCACCTGACCACCGGCGCGCAGGCGCAATTCCCTGATGTCGGCAGCCCTGGTGACATCGCCCTCGACCGAGATGCGCACCGAGCGCAGGCCGGTGTCGACGGAGCCCGCCGGATCGACATTGTTCTGGCCCTTGATGGCGTTCTGCAGGTCGGTCAGCGTCAGGCCGCGTTCGGCCAGGGCCTTGGACGAGACGTCGATATAAAGCTTCTCCGGCTGGTCGCCGATGATGACGGCCTTCTCGACGCCCGGCGTCGTCAGCAGCATGTCGCGAGCCTGGGTGGCGAATTTCTTCAGCTCCGGATAGCTGTAGCCGTCGCCGCCGATCGAGTGCAGGGTGATGAAGGTGTCGCCGAACTCGTCGTTGAAATAGGGCCCGAGCAGGCCTTGCGGCAGGTCGCCGGAGATGTCGCCAACCTTCTTGCGCACCTGGTAGAAGGCGTCCTTCACCTCCTCTGCATTGGTGTCGCCCTTGATCTGGACGGTGATGATGGCGCTGCCGGCGCGGGTGTAGGAACGGACGAAGTCGAGGTGCGGCGTTTCTTGCAGCTTGCGCTCGATCTTGTTGACGACCTGGTCTTCCATCTCCTGGATCGAGGAGCCCGGCCAGATCGCCTGGACGACCATGACGCGGAAGGTGAAATCGGGGTCTTCCTTCTGGCCCATGCGCATCAGGCCGAGCGCGCCGGCAATGATGATCAGACCGAACAGGAAGCGCGCGATCGAGGGATGGCCGATGGCCCAGCGCGAAAGATTGAAAGGCTGCTTTTCAGTGCTGTCGGTGGCGGTCATCGGCGTCAGTCCAATTCGTTGATCGTGCGCGCATACGCTTTGCATGCAGCTAGGATATTCCGATGCTGGCTTCCGGGCGGCGAGGCTTTCCGAGCGGAGAGACACTCATCGCGGTGGGACGCGCGGATCGATGCGGGGGAACTCGATCTTGGCGTCTCGACCATCGGGCGCTCGCCGCCCGGAAACCTGAATTCGCTTGCCCAGCCCTTTCGCCGAAGCGACGATCAAGCCGGCTTCATGCCTGCGGTCAGCGCAGGGCCTTTGCGGCATCGCCTTCCGCAGAGGCGGCCTGGACCGCATCGCCGGTCAGCTTGACCTTGAGATTCTCGGTCATGAACTGGGTGCCGGCGGCAACGACGACATCCCCCGGCTTGAGCCCGTCGGCGACGCTGACGCCGTCGGCGGTGAACTCCGCAACCTTGACCAGGCGCTCGTGCACCGTCTCGCCGGCGCGGTCTACGGTCCAGACAATCTTGCGACCATCCTTTTCCGCAAGCGCGCTGAGCGGGATCGACACCATCTCCTGCTTCTTGGCCACCGAGGCCTCGATGTTGGCGGTCATGCCGAGCAGCACGCGCGGGTCGTCGGGCAGCGAGACGCGGACGGCAAAGGTGCGCGACTGCTGGTCGGCGCTGCCGGCGACTTCACGCACTTTGCCGGAGAGCGCCAGCGCGTCATCGGACCAGAAGCTGGCCTTGACGTCCTTTCCCGGCTTGAAGGCGGCGATGTCCATTTCGGGAACCGCGATCAGCACTTCCTTTTCGCCGTCGACGGCAACGGTCATCACAGGCGTTCCGGCGCCGACCACCTGGCCGACATCGGCCGAGACCGCCGTGACGATGCCGTTCTCGCTCGCCTTGAGATCGGTGTAGACGACCTGGTTCTGCGCCTGGGCAAGGGTAGAGCGGGCGGCATCGCGCGTCGCTACCGCCTGGTTGTAGCTCAGCGTCGCCTGTTCGAGCTGCGACTTGGAGGTGAAGTTCTTGGCAAAAAGCTGTTCGGCGCGCTTGCGGGACAGATCGACCGTCTCGACCTGCCGCTCGGCGGCGTCGAGGCTGGCCTTGGCGCTCTTGACCGACAACTCATAGTCCGTGGGATCGATACGGGCTAGCACATCGCCTGTCGTCACATGCTGGCCGATGTCGACCAGGCGCTCAGTGACCTTGCCCGAGATGCGAAAGCCGAGGTTCATTTCGGTACGGGCTCGCACCGAGCCGGAATAGGTGAGTTCGCGACTCTTTTCGGCCTGGCCGATCTCGACCACCTTGACCGGACGGATGATGTCCTGGACCTCGGTCTTCTCCTGGCTGCAGGCGGCGAGCCCGAGCGTGGCGACGATCAGGCCGGCGACCGGCAGCTTGCGGATGATGGAACTGGACAAAGACACTTTCGTGCTCCCGACTGGAGATGAACGGTCGACACCGGCGCCCGGCGGGCGGCGGCTATTACTTCAGAGCCTTGATCGCGTAATCGATGAGATCGTCGGGCATCGCCCGATTGGTCTTGGCAAGGCATTGCGCCACCATTTGGGGGTGGCACAGAATGACGGTGGCGGCGCCGAAGCAGCGCGATGCGATGACCGGATCCTGGTCGGCAAACTCGCCGGCCTCGATGCCCTCGCGGATGACCTCGGCAAACAGGTCGTGAATGCTGTCGATATGCTTGTCGATGACGCCCCAGTCGCGCTCGAGCGC
>NZ_JAMYQZ010000120.1:0-15504 GCF_040321145.1 Mesorhizobium sp. M0514 | reverse complement strand
GGTCGGCAACGCATCGGCCCTATCCAGCCATTTTGCGCCAGGGAATGAGCATTCCTACCTGCTTGCGGTAGAGG
Source organism: Mesorhizobium sp. M0514 (assembly GCF_040321145.1). Classification (NCBI taxonomy): domain Bacteria; kingdom Pseudomonadati; phylum Pseudomonadota; class Alphaproteobacteria; order Hyphomicrobiales; family Phyllobacteriaceae; genus Mesorhizobium; species Mesorhizobium sp. M0514. The sequence goes on along the minus strand of NZ_JAMYQZ010000120.1, from coordinate 15,430 downwards.
CGGTACTGATCGCCAAACATCGCGACGAGATCGCGTTCCTCGAGGAAGATGCCGAGCAGGATGTAGCCGGTGCTGCCCGCCGCGAACAGAAGATGGCCCCATGTCATCGACGGCGTCGCCCAGAAGGCCAGGAGAAAGCCGACATAGAGCGGGTGCCGGACCCATTTGTAGAACAGCGGCGTCCTGAACACGGGCGGCGCCGGTTCGCTCTTGCGCAAAGCGGCGAGAACCTGGCGCAAGCCGAACAGTTCGAAATGGTTGATCAGAAAGGTGCTGGTCAACAATACCGCCCAGCCGAGCCAGAACACGCCATGGATGACGGCGACCCAGACCGGGTTCTCGACCGTCCAGACGAGACCGGGAATCGGCCGCCATTGCCAGTAGAGCAGCAGCAGGATGAGGCTGGCCAAAAGCACATAGGTGCTGCGTTCGGCCGCGTGCGGGACAATCCGTGTCCACCAGCGCTTGAAAACCGGCCGCGCCATGATGCTGTGCTGGGCGGCGAAAAGGCCGAGCAGCAGTGCATTGACGATGACGGCTTCGACCGGACTTCCAGCGACTCCGGAATCGATCGATTTCGGCACGACCATGTTGCCGACGAAACCGACCGCATAGAGAAACGAACCGAGAAAAATCAGGTATGCGGCAACGCCGTAGATAAGGGTGATTACGCCCGCCATGACTGCCCCTCCATGCAAGCATCAGGATTCGGTCGGTCGACCGAATTCAGCGTCAAAAAACCATAAATTTTCTGACGAGTCAACTTGATCGGTCGCTCGACCGAGATAGAGTGGAGGGACGTCCAGCCCCGGACAGGAGAAGCTATGATCCGCCCAGATTGCACCGCTAACAGCGGCAGCCACGCCGCATGACGGACGCTGCCGAATCCGTTACCCCGCCGCAGAACAAGCAAAAGCGCGACACGCGCGCCGAACTGATTTCGGCCGCCGAGTTATGCCTCCATCGAGGCGGCTACGCCGATCTGTCGACGCGCCGCGTTGCCGAGATCGCCGGCGTTCCGCTCAGCCAGATCCATTACCATTTCGGCTCCAAGGAACGGCTGTTCCTGGCCCTGCTCGACCATCTGAACGAGGGCCTGCTGAAACGCCAGGCGGAGACTTTTGCGGCACCGATGCCGCTGTGGCAGCGCTGGGAACGCGCTTGCGATTTCCTCGACGATGATCTGGCGTCCGGCTATGTCCGGATCCTGCACGAGATGATCGCGGCAAGCCTGTCGAGCCCCGAAATCGCCAAGGCGGTGCGCCGCGACCTGCGCGGCTGGTTCGAACTGCTGGACGGACTGGCGCAAGAGGCGGAGCGGCGGTTCGGCGGCCTCGGGCCATTCTCCGCCGCCGAAGTGACCAGCCTGGTCAGCGCCGCCTTCCTCGGCAGCGAGACGATGATCCTGCTGGAGATCGAGAGCCCGCATGTCCCGGTACGGCAGGCGCTGCGCCGCTTCGGCGAAACCATCCGGCGGATGGAGGAAGTGGCGCCCGGCAGTTAGCCAGCGAAGTCGAGCCGCGTCAGCCTTTGCGGCTGCGCATCAGCGCTTCGAGTTCGCTGTCGCCGCCTTCCGGCAGCATGATGCGGACATGGGCGTAGAGATCGCCATGGCCGCCGGCCTTTTCCGGCAAGCCCCTGCCCTTCAGGCGCAGCACCTTATCGGAACTCGACCAGGCCGGAATGTTGACCGCCAGCCTGCCGGTCGGCGTGTCGACCGGCACCTTGGCGCCCAGCACCGCGTCGGCCAACGCTACCTCCAGATCGGCATGCAAGTCACGGCCCTCGATGCGGTAGCGCGGGTGCCTGCGGATACGGATCTTGACCAGCGCATCGCCCGGCTGTCCCGGCCCCTGCTCGCCCTGGCCCTTCAGCCGGATGGTCTGGCCATCCTCGACATAGACCGGCAGCTTGACCGCGATCTTGCGGCCGTCGGGGAACATCGCCGTCACCTTTTCGGCGGTCGCTATCTCCTCGATGGTGACGTCGAGCGTGACGTTCAGATCGGCGGCGGTCGCCTGCTGGCGGCGGTCGCCTGTTCCGGCGCCGCGCGCGCCGGAAAAGGCGTCGCCGAAGATCTGGCTGAAAATGTCGCTGTTGCCGTCGAACGGATCGCCGCCCGGACGCCCCGATCGGAATTCGAAGCGCGAGCCGCCGGCGCCCTGCTGGCGGCGGAAGCCACCGAACGGATCGCCGCCGCCGGCTGCGCCCTCGAAGCCCTGGAATTTCGGCTTGCCGTCGGCGTCGATCTCGCCGCGGTCGAAGGCCGCACGGTTCTTCTCGTCGCCGACGACCTCATAGGCCTGATTGGCGGCGGCAAAACGGTCCTTGGCCTTGGGATCATTCGGATTCTGGTCCGGATGATACTTCTTGGCGAGCTTGCGGTAAGCCGATTTTATGTCCTTGGCCGATGCGTTCTTGGCAACGCCCAGCACCTCATAGGGGTCGCGCATGCGTCCTGCCCTGGAAAATGAGTTAAATCCACGTTGGCCCTTATATGCGCTCCCATAGGAAGAAATTCCAGTGGCGCGCAGGCTTATCGAGGGTTGAAATTGCGATGCCCGCAAACCTCGAAAATCAGAGCGGTTTGAAGTCCTGCATGTGCCAGCCGCCGGCCGCGGCGATGCACAATTGCCCCTTGAACAAAGCGACGCCGTCGAAGCTTTCGCGCGAGGCGGTAAAGCTGCGGCAGGCCTGGCCGTTGTCCTGCACTTCGGCGAGTTCGGTGATGGAGCCCCGCGAGCCGGTGTCGGCATTCGCCCACGGCACGGCCTGGCCGCGAAGCTCCTCGATGTCGGCCGAAGACACCGCATTGCCGATCGTGGTCTGGTCGGAAGCGCTGTCGGCGTCCGTCGATGTCACCCTGGCCGGCGCGCTTGAGGTGACGATGGAACGATCGACCTCGGCCTTTTCCAGGCTGAAGCCGCCGGCGCCGCAGGCGGCAAGCGGCAGTGCGATAATCACGATCACGGCTTTCGAACTGGCCGAAGCGATAACGCTCCATTGCCCGCTGTCAAAAGCTTGCGCGATACGCGACAATCGGCAACCTCCTGAAGCTCGAGACAATTTGAGAAAAACTATGAGTGACACTGAGTTAACAAGTAGTGACTTTACCGAAGCCGCCGAGCCGTTCCGGCTCTTTGCTGAGTGGCTGGAGGACGCCAAGAAAAGCGAAATCAACGACGCCAACGGCGTAGCACTTGCAACCGTCGATGCCGACGGCATGCCGGATGTGCGGATGGTGCTGCTCAAGGGTTTCGATGAAAGCGGCTTTGTCTTCTACACGAATTTCGAGAGCGCCAAGGGCCGCGAGATTCTTGGCAGCATGAAGGCGGCGATGTGCTTCCACTGGAAATCGCTGCGCCGCCAGGTGCGCATACGCGGTCCGGTGGAGATCGTCAGCGACGCTGAAGCCGACGCCTATTACGCGACGCGGCCGCGCGGCAGCCGGATCGGCGCATGGGCTTCGAAACAGTCGCGGCCGCTGGAAAGCCGCTTTGCCCTGGAGAAGGCGGTGGCCGAATACACGGCGCGCTACCCTATCGGCGAAATCCCGCGGCCCAAGCACTGGTCGGGCTTCCGCATCGTGCCGCAGGCGATCGAGTTCTGGCACGACCGGCCATTCCGGCTGCACGATCGGCTGGTCTTTTCGCGCAACGCCGAAGGCGGCTGGGACAAGACACGGCTTTATCCCTGAGGATCGCCGGGGCCGCCGGAGATCAGTCCTTCTCCATCTGGAACAGCAGGAAATGCGGCCGTTCGCTGGCAACGCCGACCGCTGGTCGTATAGTCCTGGTGACGTCCTTCGGCACCAGGAATGTCTCGCGCAGCTTGATCGTGTCCCCGGCCTTGGCGCCCGAAAACATCGCGGAAATGCAGGTCTGAACATTGTCCGGCGCGTTCAGCCTTACCGCCGATGTCGGCGACCAGCGCCTTCCCTCGGCATCGATCAGCATCACCTTGCAGCCAAGCCAGAGGTTCTGCAGGTCGGGATCGTCGATGGTCACCGCGAAATCCGCGAGCACCGGTACGGAATCGGGCGGCAGGTTCTTCATTCCGAAGGCGCCGCGCAGATCGGTCAGCTTCCACTCGCTGCCGCCGAAATGCGCGCTCTGGCCCCAGGCCACGCGGCGCTCGAACAGATCGTTGTCGCCGAGCAGCGCCTTGACGCTGTCATAGGCCTGCACCGCCAGGGTCAGGGGAACGAGCACAAGCAGCGCCCAAAGGCTGCGGCGGCGCCATTTTTTCTCCGTCAGCCCTCTATCCTCAATCAGCGCCGTCATTTCGGTTGCCCATCGATCGGCTGCGCCAGATCGAGCGTGCCGACGGTGCCGGCAGGCAGGCCGTCGGAACCGGCTGCGACCGGTCCGATCGAAATCTCGGCCTGCGAATCGAGCGCCGCCATCAGCTTGCTTGAAATCAGCACCGTCGCGTTGCCGGCCTCCTCTGGCCTCACCTCGAAGACCAGCCTCGCCTTCCGCGGCAGGCCGGGGTCGACAGCTACCGGGAGAATGCCTTTGTTGATGAACGACAGCCGCTCGGTGTGGTCGTAGGTCAAGCCCGTTGGTCCGCGCCATGAGGCGACCGCGACGATCGTGGACGCAGCCTTGGCCGCGAACTCGACGGTCACCACCGCCCACACGCCGCCAGTGGTCAGCACCTTGGTCTCGCCGAACCGGTCGGCCTTGAGCTTGCGCGCAAACTCCAGCTTTTCCGCGCGCACCTCGAAGCTGCGGCCGACGATTGTCTCTCCAACATTGCCCCGTACCGGGATCGGGCCAATCAGGTCGGCATAGTGCGGCTTCGAAACCTGCAAGCCGTAGCAGAGCGCTACGGCGGCGAGCAGCAGGACGAGATTGGCCAGTCTGCGCATCATGGCTGGCCTCCAGCATCGGGCGCGACAGGAATGGTCAGCGTGCCGACCGGGCTCGGATTGAACCAGCCGGGCAGGCCGTAGAGGTTGTCGCGCTGTTTGTAGATTTTGCGGATGACTGTCAGGTCGAGGCTGGCTGGAGCGGCAGCACCTTCCGGCAGCTCCCAGATATAGGCCATGCGCTCCGGCATATCCGGGTGCAGTTCCGGCGACAGCGTCTCGTCGCGCGTCAGCACGATGTACGGTTTTGTCGCCGGGTCGACAGCCGGCTGGCTTGCCTGGAAGAGTTCGAAATAATCCTTCGTCGACTGGGCCGTGCGGTTGGTCATGTCGACCTCGAAGACCAGCGCTTTGGTCCCGGGCTTGCGCAACGTGCCATAGACATATTTCTGGGCGCTGACATAGGCCTTCGCCGGCCGCAGCAGCCATTGCCCGGTTTCGATCGGGCCGGCTGGAGCCAGAACCGGCACCTGCGCATGCCTTTCCCCGAAGGCGCCCAGCACGCCGGCAACGGCAATCGCCGCCGCCGTGCCGATGCCGGCGGCAATCCACGCTTTCAGCCGCGATCGGGCGGTTTCAAGCATTCTGCGCCTCGCCTTCCGGACCGGCCGGACCAGCCGGCTGCGCAGCCTCGCTGGCCCGGCGCTTGGGCAGCGCAAATGCCGTTTCGAGGATCGCCGCAAGGAAGCAGATGCGCAACGGCTCGACCAGAATACCGGTCGATGAGTCCTGGAAGGCACTGCCGAACAGCAGCGACACGCCCTCGGACAGCACCTGCCAGATGTCGAGATCGTGCGGGCCGGCGATGCGCGTCGCGCCGAGCCACGCCCAGGCGGCCAGCCAGTCGATGAGACGATAGCCGACGATCAGCGTGAGCATGAGCACGACACCCGAGCTCAGCGTGATGCGCACGCCATTGGCGATCGGCAGATAGCGCGAGCGATAGCCGGAGATGAAGTGTTCGACGAACTCGCGCATGAATTTCGGGATGCTTCGATAGCGGGCGCCGAGGCGCTCGACCCGGTCGTGCACGCGCAGCAGTTCCTTGTCGTCGCGTACATCATAGCCGTAGATCAACGCCGTCATGACCAGCCAGATCACCGGCAGCAGCATGTAGAAGAACAGCGCGATGAGTTTTGTTGTCGTATCGATCGAGGTGACTTCCACCGGAACCATCGGCTCGGCAAAGGCGGTGGAAACAGGATTGGCCACGCCGTCGGCTGCAGCTTGCAGGACGGAAAAAATGTTGCGGCTCATGATCCAGCCGACGATGTCGTCCTTCCAGCGCGAGATGACGTACAGACCGACGAAGATCCAGTTGGTCTCGCAGATCACGACCACGATTTGCCAGAAGGACTTTGCGCCGCCGCGCTTCTGCATCGCCTGGGCAAAACGCCTGACCAGCCAGGAGATGACGACGGAAAATATGAGCCAGCGCGAATCCAGCACATCGAGCACATTACCCGAGCCTTCGCCGAACGGCGCCATGTCGAGGGTGACGCGCGAATATTGCCGCACCGTGTCGCCGAGAAAACCCCAGGCGGCGTAGTAGGCGAAGAAGGGCAGGAGCGCGACAGTGACCATGTGCGTCAGCCTTGCGGCGCTGCTGCTCGGTTCTTCGCCAGATGTTTTCTCGGAGGCTTTGTCCCGCGCGCCCTGTTGCGCCGCGCGGATGGCCGGCAGGCCGGGAAGCAGGGTCTGGAACATGGCGACGGTGACGATGAGCTGCGTCAAGGCGACGAGCGTCAGCAGCGCCAAGCCCGCCATATGGTTGAGGAAGGCGGCGCGCGCGGCGATCTGCATGAACAGGTCGCCGCCCAAAATGCCCAACAGCACCATGGCGATCAGCTGCGGCCAGAAGCGCCACCAGAGCCTGAACGTCAGGCCGAGCGGCCTTGCAAAATCGGCAAGCATGTCCCGGCGTTCAACCCGTCAACGGGCGCCGGCTTCGATGCTGTGCGCATCGATGACAAATTCTCGGGTCATGTCCTCTCCACCTGGCCGCCAGGATCGAGCGAGAAATAGTGCAGGCCGAAGCGCTTTGACAACCCTTGAGCGGTTTTCCCCTGACGCCTACCGCCACCGGCAAGATCGGATACAGCTTGGCGTGAGCCTATGCCTTCTTACGCGTCATGAAGGCGGTCAACGCGGCGCGCGCTTCGTCGGACTTCAGCCGGTCGGAGAAATGCTCGCTCTCCACCTTGATGCGGGCGACAAGCTCGTCGCGCGGGGCGCGCATCAGGTCACGCGCAATCTTCAGCGCCTGCGGCGGCTTGGCGGCGATCGCGCCGGCCGCGGCGAGTACCGCGGCTTCTAGCCCGCCCTCCTCGACCACCTCATAGATCAGGCCGGCGGCCTTGGCGCGTTCGGCGGACAAACCTTCGCCGAGCCCAAGCAGCGCAAAGGCGCCCTGCCTGCCGAGGATGAGCGGGGCCAGCAGGCTGGAGCCCGCCTCCGGCACCAGGCCGAGGTCGACGAAGGGCGTGCGGAACACCGTGCGCGGCGTGGCGAAAGTCAGGTCGCAATGCAAATTGAGCGTGGTGCCGATGCCGACCGCAATGCCGTCGACGCCGGAGACCATCGGCTTCTCCGTTTTGGCCAGCGCCATCAGGAAGTCCCAGACCTCGTTGCCGCCCTCACCGCCGGTGGCGATGACCAGGAAATCGGCGAGATCGTTGCCGGAAGAGAAGGCGCCAGGCACACCGAGGAAGACATGGACGCGAACCGCCGGGTCGGCATCGCCATCGGCTAGCGCCTTGGACATTGTCGCGTACATGGCGCGCGTCAGTGCGTTCTTCTTGTCGGGACGGTTCATGCGGATGATCTGGATGGCGCCCTGGCGCTCGACGAGAATATGGTCTGTCACGGTCATTCTTCCCTGGTGAGCGCTCTGGTATTCAGGCCGTTATCAGCGCCTTGCCGGCGGTAGCGAGGCTCTCGGCGCCATCGATGACGCGTTCCTTCAAGGCGCTGACTTCGCCGAGCAGGTTTTCGGCGAAAAAGCGGCAAAGGGCGATGCGGCTCTGCTGGGCAAGTCCGCCACGCGCCAGATAAGCGCCGCCGGCAGCAAGCGAGATCAGCCTGAGATAGGGGGTCGCACCGGCTTGCGCTTCGTCCAGACGGCCGTCGGCCAGCAGCTTCTGCAGGAAGCGCGTCGCCTCGGTGAGATCGTCGAACGCCTGGTCAAGCGCTTCGGCGGTGCGGCCGAAGCCCCGCAGGTTCGAGGTCCGCACCTCGTCGGCGATGGCCTTCAGTTCGGCGATATAGCCGTGCACATGCTCGCCGCCGCCGAGCGGCAATTTGCGGGCTACAAGGTCGATCGCCTGGATGCCGTTGGTGCCTTCATAGATCGGCGCAATGCGGGCGTCGCGATAGAGCGCGGCCGCGCCCGTTTCCTCGATGAAGCCCATGCCGCCGTGGACCTGGACACCCAGCGACGCAACGTCGACGCCGATATCGGTGGAAAAGGCCTTGGCCAGCGGCGTCAGCAGATTGGCGCGATCGCGCCAATGCGCGGCCTCCTCGCCTGTCGACACACGCGCGAAGTCGATGGCATAGGCGCAGGAATACGAGATGGCGCGGGCGATCTGGGTCAAAGCCTTCATGGTCAAGAGATTGCGCTGCACGTCGGGGTGATGGACGATCGGCGCCATCCCGGCGCCTGAAAAGTCCGATGCCTTGCCCTGGCGGCGCTCATTGGCATAGGCGATCGCCTTCTGCGTCGCGGCTTCGGCCACTGCCACGCCCTGCATGCCGACGCAAAGCCTCGCGTTGTTCATCATGGTGAACATGCAGGCGAGCCCCTTGTTCTCCTCGCCGATCAGCCAACCGATGGCGCCGGGCGCAGCACCCTGGAAGCCGTCGCCATAGATCATCGTGCAGGTCGGCGAGGCATGGATGCCGAGCTTGTGCTCGAGGCCGGAACAGAAGACGTCGTTGCGGGCGCCGAGTGAGCCGTCATCATTGACCAGGAATTTCGGCACCAAAAACAGCGAGATGCCGCGCGTGCCGGCCGGTGCGTCGGGCAGCCGCGCCAACACCAGATGGATGATGTTGTCGGTGAAATCATGCTCGCCATAGGTGATGAAGATTTTCTGGCCGAAGATGCGGTAGGTGCCGTCGCCGGCAGGCTCGGCGCGGCTGCGCAAGGCGGCGAGATCGGAACCGGCCTGCGACTCGGTCAGGTTCATCGTCCCCATCCACTCGCCGGAGACGAGCTTCGCCAGATACTTTGCCTTCAGCGCTTCGGAAGCATGCTTGTCGAGCGCCTCGACCGCGCCCATGGTCAGCGTCGGGCCGATGCCGAAGGCCATGGCGGCGGAGTTCCACATTTCGAGCGCGGCAACGCCGAGCATGGTCGGCAGGCCCTGGCCACCGAATTCTTCCGGTCCCGACAGCGCGTTCCAGCCGCCGTCGATCCAGCTGCGGTAAAGCGCCTTCCAGCCGGGCGGCGTGGTCACGGTCGCATCCTTCAGCACCGCGCCATGCTCGTCGCCGATCTTGTAGAGCGGCGCCACTTCCTCGCTGGCGAAGCGGCCGGCCTCGGACAGGATGGCGTCGACAAGGTCTTCGCCGAGGTCCCCGAACGCGCCGCGGTCGAGCGCCGGCTTGAGCCCGGCGACATGCTTGAGCGTGAACGAAATGTCGTCGACCGGGGCCTTGTACATGCCGCTTTCTCCTCCGCTGCTCCGACCGCTCGATCCTAGGACCCGGGCCGATGCAAAACCATCCGCCTCTGGGCGGCCTCCGACCTTCTTTTTACGTAAACGTCAAACTTTGTCACGCGGATTTTCATCGAACTTCGTCGTCCACAGGTGGAGCGGGAGCGTAGCGGACGCCGAGTACCATGTCGCGACCTCGCGCTAGGGGCGCAACGGTGCAGAATTCCGCGCCGTGGCAACGCTTCGAAGTCGCGGAATGCATACTATGGTCCGCGCCGCGTCGCTTCGCTCCTTGCTTCGCCATAGAATGACGAAATCGCGAGAGCGACAGGACTCCTGCCCGAAAGCACTTCCTTAACCATACCGGTCCACCATCGGTGTTTGGTCAGCGGGGATCCCCTGTTTGAAAACGCCGGCGCATCTTCTTCGCCGCTCAGCGATCGCTCTCGCGGCGATGATGGCGCTGACGTCAGCGGCTACAGCCTCGGACTTTTCCGAGCCTTGGCGGGATGGCGACCGCGCGCTGGTGGTCGACGCCTATGAATACAATTCCATCGACTGGGCGCAGCTTGCCACCGACAAGCGCATTGTCGGCTTCATCAACAAGGCCTCCGACGGGCTGCCGCCGCCCTATTTCTGCTACGGCGACGAGCCTACGGTCAAACTCTGCAAGACATTGTGGAAACGCTTTGCGGTGACGCGCGAGCTGTTTCAGACGCGCAAGGTGGTGGCCAAGGCGCTCGGCCTGAAATGGGGCGCGTATCATCTTGCCCGCCCCGGCAATCCGCTCGAGCAGGCCAACAGTTTCATCGATTTCGCCGAGCCAGCCCCTGACGATCTGCTCGCCCTCGATCTCGAAGGCAACGACCCCTCGCAATGGATGTCGCTCGAGGATGCCGAGGAATTCGTGCGCCAGGTGCACCGGCGGCTCGGCCGTTTCCCGATCCTCTACACCAACGGCAAGACCGCCCAGTACATCGCCGACAACCGCTACCAATACCGTCTGCTGTCGCGGCTGCCGCTCTGGTATGCGCGCTACAAGCCCGACATCGACGTGCATTTTCCGATGGGCAACTGGCAGGGCTATGCGCTGTGGCAGTTCTCGGCGCAGGCCAATTGCGGGCGCCTGCGCTGCCCCTACCGCGTCGCCGGCACGCCCAACGACATCGACGTCAACGTCGCGCCGATGGACGCGGCGGCACTGCGCCAGCAATGGCCCTTCGGCGGCCTGATCGACGTGCCGCCCGACTACCTCGCCTCGATACCGGTGCCGGTGTCGCGCGCGGCCGGGCTCGCCGGCAAAGTCACCATCACATACGCCGATGTGGCGACGCCACCGACGGTCGAGGAAATGGTGGCGGTGCTCGGCGCGCGCTGGCAGACATTCCGCGCCGCCTTCCGCATGCCGGTGGTCAAGACGGTGCCGCGCCGCGCGCGCTTCGGCATTGCCGAGTATGTCGCCTGGAAGCGGACCACGTATCGTTCGGAGGCTCTGCTCGAGGCCGCCTTCTCGCAGGCCGCCGACCCGGTCAGCACCGCTTCGACGGAACTGGTTCGCGAGCGCTGAGGCTTATGTGGCGGCGCTGGCCTTTTCCCGCGCCACCGCCTGCCAGCCTATGTCGCGGCGGAAGAAGCCTTGCGGCCAGTCGATACGGTCGAGCGCGGCGTAAGCGCGGCTTTGCGCTTCGCCCACCGTCTTGCCTGATGCCGTTACGTTGAGCACGCGGCCGCCATTGGCGACCAGCGCGCCGCCATTGATGGCAGTGCCGGCATGGAAAATCTCAACGCCTTCGCCAGCGGCTTCGTCGAGACCCCGAATGACCGAGCCTTTTTCCGGCGTCCCGGGATAGCCCTGTGCCGCCATCACCACGGTCAGCGCGGCATCGTCGCGCCAGCGGATCGAACTGTGCGCCAACTGGCCGTCGACGGCGGCGTTGAGCAGCACCAGCAGATCGTCCTTCAGCCGCATCATCAGCACCTGACACTCGGGATCGCCGAAGCGGGTATTGTATTCGATCAGCTTCGGCCCCTTGTCGGTGATCATCAGCCCGGCAAACAGAATACCGGCGAACGGCGCGCCAAGCTCGGCCATGCCGCGCATGGTCGGCTCGACGATCTCGCGCATGGTGCGCTCGACAATTTCGGGGCTCATAACCGGCGCCGGCGAATAGGCGCCCATGCCGCCGGTGTTGGGGCCGGTATCGCCATCGCCGACGCGCTTGTGGTCCTGCGCGGTGCCAAAGGGAAGTGCGGTCGTGCCGTCGCACAGGCAGAAGAAACTCGCCTCCTCGCCGGTCATGAATTCCTCGACCACGACCTCAGCGCCGGCGTCACCGAATGCGCCGTCGAAACAAGCATCGAGGGCGGCGCGCGCCTCGTCCAGCGTCATGGCGATGGTGACGCCCTTGCCGGCAGCGAGCCCATCGGCCTTGATGACGATCGGCGCTCCCATCTTTTCGACGTAGGCCTTTGCCGCGGTCAGATCGGTGAAGCGGCCATAGGCAGCGGTCGGGATATCGTATTTGGCGCAGAGGTCCTTGGTAAAACCTTTCGAGCCTTCGAGCCTTGCGGCGCGCTTCGACGGTCCGAAGACGCGGATGCCTTCGCCGCGCAGGTCATCGGCAATGCCGGCGACCAGCGGGCCTTCCGGCCCGACGACGACGAGGTCGATCGCGTTGTCCTTGCAGAAGCTGGCAACAGCGGCATGGTCGGCGATGTCGAGCTTGACCAGTTCGGCCTCGTGGGCGATGCCCGGATTGCCGGGCGCGGCATAGAGCCTGGTCAAAAGCGGCGAGGCCGCGATCTTCCAGGCCAGGGCATGTTCGCGGCCGCCGGAGCCGATCAACAAAACGCGCATGCCGATGTCCCTTGTCATTTCACGACAGGGACTGCGCTATTGCCCCGGGCGGCGCGGGTCAAGAGTTTTACCTTGCGCCATACCGGTTGCGCACGGGAACGTCGCGCCGAGAGCACGGCGTCCCCGGCCGGTATCAGCTCTGGAAGACGACCGGGAACCAGTCCTCGCGCAGTTTCTGGCCGGGCTTCATGTCATGGCCGGGATAGGGCGGCGAGGTACGGCCGGGGCGCTCGACATAGCGCGCATCGTCGCCGACCCAGCGCAGCGACAGCGCCCGGCGACGCGCCGCGGTCGGATTGCCGCGCGCACCATGCGCGGTGCGGAAGTCGAACAGGATGGCGTCGCCCGGCTCCATCTCCCATTCGAGCACCTTCAGCGACGGGTCCTTGTCTGGATCCGGCACGGGCAGATAATCGCCCTCGCCGGCATAGAAATTGCTGTCATCGAGCCAGCGCACCGGCAGGATCATCTTGTCCCATTTGTGCGAGCCGGCGATCAGCCGCAGCGTCGCTTCCTTGACCGGATCGATCGGAATCCAGAAGCTGACGGTCTGGGTGCCATCGACGAAGTAATACGGGATGTCCTGGTGCCAAGGCGTCGGCTTTTGCGTGCCCGGTTCCTTGACCAGCACATGGTCGTGGAAGAACTGGGCGCTGCGCGACTGCATCGCCGCTGCCGCGAGTTCCGCGGCCGGGGAATTGCGCACCACGTCGACGAATTCGGGAATGCGCTCCCAATTGCAGTAATCGTCGAAGAAGCTGCCCTTGCCGTTGGCGATGTCCGACGCCGTGGCGCTGCGGTTTTGCATGTTGCGCTCGATGCCGGCGCCGATGGTGCCGACCCAGTCCTTGAAAGCGCCGCGTATGCAGACCGCGCCGTCGCGCTGGTAGTCGGCAATCGCTGCGGCATCGATATGTCTGGCGGCCATCTCATGTCTTCCCTGTTTCGATGACCGACTATCGCAGCCGCCGCACATCGCGTAAAATAATAACTTCTCATCTCCCTTATAGTTTTAGACTATGAATCTGACCCTCACCCAGCTGCGTTACCTCGTCGCCGTCGCACGGCATGGCAGCGTCACCGCGGCCGCGCGGATGCTGAACGTCTCGCAGCCCTCGATCTCGGTGGCGATCGACAATGTCGAAGCGACGCTCGGCCAGAAACTGTTCGTGCGCCAGCGCGGCAGCGGCATCGCGCTGACCTCGTTCGGCCGCAGCGCGGTGGCGAAGGCAAAGCAGGTGCTGGCCGAAGCGGACGAACTGGTTGGCTCGGGACGCGCGACGCCGATGTCGGGGGCGAACTTGTGCTCGGCTGTTTCGAGGATCTGGCGCCTTATTTCGCGCCGGCGCTGATCCGCGCTTTTTCGCAACGCTGCCCGGCGGTCACCGTGGTGGTCCGCGACGAGACCTTCGAGACGCTGGGCCGGCGGCTCGGCGATGCGGCGATCGATCTCGGCCTGACCTACGATCTCGGCCTGCCCTCGCACTTCGCCCGCATCCTGCTGCATGAGCTGCGGCCACACGCGCTTCTGCCGCAAGGCCACGCGCTGGCCAGCCAGGCCAGCGTCAGCCTGGCGGAGCTGGCGACCCATCCCTTGATCACCACCGACCAGCCGCATAGCTGGCAGCATATGCTGGACCTGTTCCTCAGCCGCGGCCTGTCGCCGGTCTCGCAATCGACGGCGAGTTCGTTCGAACTGCAGCGCAGCATGGTCGCCAACGGCTTCGGCGTCGCGGTGAGCTACACCAGGCCTTATGGCGACAGGAGTTATGACGGGCTGCCGCTGGTCTGCAAGCCGCTGTCCGATCCGCTGCCGATGCAGCGCATCATCCTCACCCATGACACAAGGCAAAGGCTGTCGAAGGCGGCGCTGGCCTTCACGGAGGTGGCGAAGGAATGGTTTGCCAGCCACGATATTTTCACCGCCTGAGCGACAATGCGGCCGCTTGACGGGGCACGCCGCTGCTGCCACTCCAGCACGATGGAAACCATCCAGTCGAAAGCCGCACAGGGCCGCGTCGCCGACGCGCCGAGCGGCCATTGGGTCTACAAGATATTGCCGCGCTGGCTGTGGCCTTACGCGCAGCTTGCGCGCTGGGACCGGCCGATCGGCTGGCAATTGCTGCTGTGGCCCTGCTGGTGGTCGGCAGCGCTTGCGGCCAGCGCCTATCCGCGCGCAAGCGACCCGTTGCTCACATTGCTGCCGTCGCCGTGGTTCCTGTTCCTGTTCTTTGTCGGCGCCGTCGCCATGCGTGGCGCCGGCTGCACCTATAACGACATTGTCGACCAGGACATCGACAACAAGGTCGAGCGCACGCGCTCGCGGCCATTGCCGGCCGGCAAGGTGACGCGCCGCCAAGCCTGGGCGTTCCTGGTCATCCAGGCCTTGCTGGGCCTCGTCGTGCTGCTGCAGTTCAACGACTTCGCCATTCCGCTCGGCATCGTCTCGCTGGTCATCGTTGCCGTCTATCCCTTCATGAAGCGCTTCACCAACTGGCCGCAATTGGTGCTCGGGCTCGCCTTCTCCTGGGGTGCACTGATGGGCTGGGCGGTCGAGTTCGGCGATCTCGATGGCCCGGCCATCATGCTCTATATCGGCTCGATCCTGTGGGTGATCGGCTACGACACCATCTATGCACATCAGGACAAGGAAGACGACGCAATCGTCGGCGTGCGCTCGACGGCGCGGCTGTTCGGCGACAACACCAAGACCTGGCTGGTCGGGCTTTATGGCGGCACGCTGGTCTGCTTCGCCATCGCCTTCGCCTCGGCGCAGGTGCCGGTGGTGGCGCTGGCCGGGCTGATCGCCGCCGGCGCCCATATGGCGCGGCAGATAGCGGTTCTGGATATCGACGATCCCGATCAATGCCTGCGGCTGTTCAAATCCAACAACCAGGTCGGCTGGTTGATCTTCATCGGCCTGATCGGCGGTGCGCTGTGGGTGGCGCTAAAGCCGCTGGTTTAATTGTCCAGCCGATAGATGGGTAACACTTTGAACCGGATACATAGGTGACACTTCTCTCCCCCTATGCGTCCGCC
>NZ_JAMYQZ010000119.1:0-15643 GCF_040321145.1 Mesorhizobium sp. M0514 | reverse complement strand
GGCGACGGCCGAAAGGGTGCGCCAGGCCCTGCAGAATGGCGGTTCGCTGGACGCTGTACCCGAAGTGCTGTCTTCCGATCTGATCCAGCGGCTGCGCGAGCGTCAGATCGAGCTCAGAACCAACATCGCCGATCTTTCCACCACTTTGCTCGACAACCATCCGCGCCTGCGGGCGATGAGGTCGCAGCTAGCCGATCTCGACGGTCAGATCCGCAACGAAGCGCAAAAGATCATGCGCGGGTTGCTGACGCAGGCGCAGACCGCCCAGGCGCGCGAAAACCAGCTGATATCGGACGTCAACAAGCTGAAAGCGGCGTCGTCGCGCGCCGGCGAGGAGCAAGTCCAGCTGGATGCGCTGCAGCGTGAGGCGAACGTCCGGCGCCAGCAGCTTGAATCCTATATGGCGAGCTTCCGCGAAGTGTCCTCGCGCAAAAACTATCTGCCGGTCGATGCCAGCGTGTTTTCCGAGGCGCGCGTGCCGTCGGAACCCTATTTCCCCAAGCTCGTGCCGATCGTCGGCGCCGCCTTCGTCGGCTCGCTGGTTCTGATGTCGGTCATCACGCTGCTGCAGGAGCTGTTTTCGGGCCGCGCCATGCGTCCGGCCCCAGGGGCGCGCTTCGAGCGTATCGAGCAGGTTGCGATGCCGGCAATGTCGGCGCCGGTAGTCGACCCGGAACCGGCTCCTGAGGTCGTGGAAGTGGACGATCAGCCGACGACCGTGGAGTCTGAACTGGCGCCAAAGCCCGAGCCGGCTCCTGCAGTGCAGGAGGACGCAGCGATCGCCGGTTCCGAACCGCAAGCCGAACCTGAACCTGTCCGCTCCAGCCTTGGCGAGATCGATGTCGAGAAGGCGGCGGAGAAGCTGATCGCCAGCGGTGCTGCGCGCGCCATCTTCGTCTCGCCCGAAGGCGATGAGGCCGCGGCCTCGGCAGTGCTGGTAGCGCGCGAAGTCTCCGACGCCGGCCTGCGCGTGTTGCTGCTCGACCTGACCGCATCGGGCGCGGCGTCGCGGCCGATGCTGGACAGCGGACTTTTCCCCGGCATCACCAATCTGCTCGCTTCCGAGGCGCAGTTCAGCGACGTCATTCACGCCGACCTCTATTCCGACTGCCATGTCGTTCCCGTCGGCACCGCCGATCCGGTTCGCGCCATGCGCGCCGCCGACCGGCTGCCGATCATCATGCAGTCGCTGACCACCGCCTATGATCTGGTCATTGTCGAATGCGGACCGGCCGATGCGCAAGGCATCAGCCGACTGGTCGGCGACAGCACCGAGGTCTTCATGTCCATGCTGCAGGCGGACGATGAGGTGGCGCAGGCCGCCGTCGAGCTGATCGAAAGCGGCTATCCCGACCTCACTCTGGTGACGCCGATCGGCCACGAGACGCCGGGTAACCCCGTGCCGGGACGACGTAGCGCCGCCTGAGACATCAGACAATTCAACTTAGGCGGCGCTACTACGGATCGGCTCGTCCATCGCCGCCGGCTCCCGAAAAACCAAGCCTGTCAGTCGGCGCCGGGATCTACCCCAACTCCAGGGTCGTCACGCCAAATATTCGGCGCGAGTCGACCTTCGGAGGCGGGCCCTTGTACATGCGCGTGGTGGTGAAGGTCGGCCTGAAACCAATCGCTGCAAGCGCCTTAGTGAAATCGAAATTTTCGGCAGGAACGTCGATATGCAGGTCGCCACCTTCGCATGCGGCAGCCAGACTGCCCATGAGCTGCATCGCCGTCTCGGTGTCGTGGGCAAACAGCGGGCCGATCTTGTAACCCGAACGGCAGGGACGAGCCACGGCGTAGCCTATGGTGCCGAGTGAACTGATCGCGGCGAACCCGCAATGCGGCGGCTGCGCCCAGCGGTGCAGGAAGGCTCGTCGAGGCGCGGGGAAACAGCGGGCGTCATAGGCGATGATGTCGGGCACGAGTTGCGTGGTTATCATGCGCACCCCTTCGCTTCGGACGGGCGGGGTCGCGATACGGCCGCTGAAGCGGATGGTTTCGTATGCCGAGTTAAAACCGGTGCGGCGATAATTCGCCAGCTGCGCGGCGACGCCGTCGAGGCCGACCGTTCGGCCGGCCAGCCTGGCCATGCCCGCATTCCAGACTGCTTTGCCATGGCCTTTGCCGCGCATGTCTGGTCGGCAGATGTAGAGACCGATGAAACCGAAATTGCCGCCATAGGCGACAGCCGAGATGGCGGCGGTCATCTCGTTGTCGACAAAAGCGCCGATGAACCCTTCAGGATCGGTTGGCCGGAACGCGGCGGCATCGTCAAGGCCAGGGTTCCAGCCTTCAGCCGCCGCCCAGTCGATGAGAACGGTCAGTTCCGGCGGAGACAATGCGCGGACGGTAGGCTTCATAGCGTTCACTCCGCGGCGATCACCCCCGGCGAGAAGGATTTCAGCACGCCGCGATAGGGCTTGGCCAGCGGACTGGCATAGGCGCCGCGCTTCGAGGTCGACAGGCCCAATGCGATCAGCGCCTCGGCCTGTTTGAGGGCGGCGCCGACGCCGTCGATGACGGGCAGGTCGAACTCTTGCTGCAACCGGTGTGCCAGGTCGGCCATGCCGGCGCAGCCGAGCACGATGGCCTCGGCGCGGTCTTCCGCTATGGCGCGGGCGATCTCGGCGCGCAGTTTCTCGACAGCGCCGGAAGCAGCGTCTTCAAGCGAGAGTACGGGAATGTCGGCGGCGCGCACGCGGGCACGCCCGGCCATGCCGTAGCGCTGCACCAGCCCCTCGACAGGGACACGCGAGCGTTCGGTGGTCGTCACCACTGTGAAGCGCTGGGCAATGTAGGAGGCGACACTGAGTGCGGCCTCGCAGATGCCGATGACCGGAATGGAGGCCATGGCGCGTGCCGCATCCAGGCCGGTATCGTCGAAGCAGGCGATGATGGCGGCCTGAGCCCCCGCACGTTCGCCGGCGGCGATCTCCATCAAAAGGCCGGGCACGGCCAATGCCTCGTCATAATAGCCCTCGATCGAGGCAGGACCCATCGAGGAGGTGACCGCGATCACCTCGGTCCCGGCGCCGGCAACGGCGCGCGCCGCCGCCGCGATCGTCTCGGTCATGCTCGCCGTCGTGTTGGGGTTCACCACCAGTATCTGCACGATCAAACCCTGGCCCGCTTGCGGCCGACATAGAGGATGGCGCCCAGTGTGGCCAGGATCACCAGGAAGGAGAACACGGTGGTCACCGTGCCCAGTGCGTAGAGCACCGGCGTCGTGACATTGGTGGTCATGCCGTAGATCTCGAGCGGCAGCGTGTTGAAGGTGCCCGACGTCATCAGCGTGCGGGCGAACTCATCATAGGATAGCGTGAAGCCGAACAGGCCGACGCCGATCAGGCTCGGCGTGATCATCGGCAGCACGACATGGGCGAAGGTCTGCCAGGACGAGGCACCAAGGTCGCGCGCGGCTTCCTCGTAAGCCGGCGAAAACCGGTTGAAGACGGCGAACATGATGAGCACGCCGAAGGGCAAGGTCCAGGTCAGGTGCGCGCCGAAGGCTGACGTATACCAGGCCGGGCGGAAGCCGACCTGCTGGAAGACGACGCCGATGCCCAATGAAATGATGATCGAGGGCACGACGAGGCTGGCGACCGCCAGGTAGAACAAAGCGGTGGCGCCGCGAAACTTCTGGCGGAAGGCGAGGCCAGCGAGCAACGACACCACCACGGTGACGATCATCACCATCAGGCCGAGCACGAGCGAGCGCTTGAAGCTGCCGCCGAAATCGCCGACCGCCTGGCGTTCGAACAGATTGGCGAACCAGTGCAGCGACACGCCGTTGAGCGGGAAGGTGAGGCCGCCGGTCTCACCCTGGAAAGAGAGGATCAGGATCGCCGACAGCGGGCCATAGAGGAACAGCACGAACAGGGTGAAGAAGACGGCCAGCACGTAGAATCCGGCGGTGCGTTTTTCGTGGCTCACCTCAGAGCTCCTTGCGGATGTCGACGATGCGCAGGATGCCGGCGACCATCAAGAGCACCAGCACCAGCAGCACCACTGCGTTGGCGGCCGCAGCCGGATATTGCAGCAGCGACATCTGGTTCTTCATCATCAGTGCGACCGACGCGCTCTGGCCGCCCGACATCACCTGCACGGTGGAGAAATCGGCCATCACCAGCGTGACGACGAAGATGGTGCCGATCGCCATGCCGGGCTTGGCCAGCGGGATGACGACGTTCCACAAGACCTGCCAGCCGGACGCGCCGGCATCGCGCGCGGCCTCGACCAGCGAGCGGTCGATGCGCATCAGCGTGTTGAAGATCGGCGTTACCATGAACAGCGTGTAGAGATGCACCATGGCCAGCACCACGGCGAATTCCGAATAGAGCAGCCATTCGATGGGTTTTGGCACCAGCCCCAATTGCACCAGCGTCGAGTTGATCAACCCGTTACGGCCAAGCACCGGGATCCACGAGATCATGCGGATGATGTTGGAGGTCAGGAACGGCACCGTGCAGACAAGGAACAGCACCATCTGCATGGCGGTGGTGCGGATATGGAAGGCGAGGAAATAGGCGACCCAGAAGCCGATGAACAAGGTCAGAGCCCAGACGATGGCAGCGAATTTGATGGTGTTGAGATAGGTCTTCCAGGTGACCCATGATCCCAGCACGTCGGAATAGTTCGTCGTCAGGAAATCCGGATACATGGCGGCGAAGTCATAATCCCAGAAGGAGACGACGACGATCATGATGATCGGCAAGAGCAGGAACGCACCGAGGATGAGCGCCAGCGGCGCCGATTGGAGGTAGGGCGTGACGGCACTGATGGAGAAGCGCCGGCGTCTGGCGGGCTTGGCTGCTGCGATGGCGGGGCGTTCGAGCGCGACTGTCATTGGGAAAATCCTCCGCGTGATCGCGATGACTTGCGATCCTTCGCGCCCCCCTCTGTCCTGCCGGACATCTCCCCTACGAGGGGGGAGATCGAACTCTCATAACGGCCTTCGCCAAACTCCAACGTTGCTAACGAAGAGCCGGCCATGACGCTGCCAATCTCCCCCCAAGTGGGGGAGATGTCCGGCAGGACAGAGGGGGGCGCGAAGGATCGCAACATCACAGTGAACGCGTCCGCTCTACGCCGCGATGAACTCGTTCCAGCGCTTCACCATGTAGCGGTCCTCGTCCATGACCGAGTTCCAGCAGGCGACTTTGCCCATACGCTCTTCGAACGAGCCGCCGTCGCGCACGGCGCCGGCCTTTTCCATGACGGTGCCGTCCGGCGCCTTGATCTCGCCCTTGGCCGGCTTGCCTTCGATCCAGTAGCCCCATTCGTCCTCGGACATGAACTTCTTGGCCGAGACCATATTGGCGGAATAGTAGCCCTGGCGGTTGAGATAGCCGCCGACCCAGCCCGACGTATACCAGTTGATGTATTCGTAGGCGGCGTCGAGCTCGGCGCCCTTGAGATGGGCGGCAAGGCCAAGGCCGCCGCCCCATGACCGGTAGCCTTCCTTGAGCGGCTGGAAGCGGCAGGCGATGCCCTTGGAGCGGACGGCGGCGACGGCCGGCGACCACATCGACTGGATGACCACTTCGCCCGATGCCATCAGATTGACGCTCTCGTCGAACGACTTCCAGAAGGCGCGGAACTGGCCGGCCTGCTTGGCCTTGATGAGGAAGTCGATCGTCTTGTCGATCTCTTCCTTGGTCATGTTGCCCTTGTCGGCATATTTGATGCTGCCTGTGGCCTCCATGATCATGGCCGCATCCATGATGCCGATGGACGGGATGTTAAGGATCGCGGTCTTGCCCTTGAAGGCCGGGTCCATGATGTCGGCCCAGGTGGTGATGTCGCGGCCGACGAGGTCGGGCCGGATGCCTAGCGTATCGGCGTTGTAGATCGTCGGCACCATGGTGAACCACTTGGTCGGCGCCTTGGCGAAGGTCTTTGAGTCCTGCGCTTCGACATAGCCGACCGTGTGCGGCGCGGTGCCCTGGGCAATGATGCTGTCGGGCGTCAGCTTGCCGGTTTTGAACAACGGCACCAGCTCGTCGTAGTATTTCAGCTTACTGACATCCATCGGCTGCAGCACGCCGCTCGGGAACACCTTCTTGCAGATCCAGTATTCGATGTCGGCGATGTCATAGCTGTCGGGCTGGGTCACGGCGCGCTGGGCGGCCGCGTCCGAATCGGTCGCCGTCATTTCCAGCGTGATGCCGAGGTCGGCCTTGCACTTGTCGGCGATCGCGTTCAGGTTCGACACGCCGGTGCCGAACTGGCGCAGCGTGATGTTGGACTGCGCCCAGATGGTCGGGAAGCCTGTAATGGCGCCCGAGCCTGCGGCGAGGCCGACGGCGGCCGCACCTGTCTTGAGCAACGAACGTCGCGAAATTCCGGTCTTTGTTTCTACTGTTTTTGTCATTCCTATTCCCCTGTTTTGTTTTGCTTCGTTGAATTCATGAATGAAGGCGGCCGAGGACGATGGCGTCCTCGGAATCCCAGGCGAGCGGTACGGCGTCGCCAAGGGCGACGGGTTTGGCGAAGAAGTCGGAATCGTCGATGATAACGGTGAAATCGTCGATGCCGCCGCCGGTGACCGACAGCTTCACCGTGGCGCCGCGATATTCGATGTTGGAGACGATGCCGGTGAAGCCGAGGCCGGGAGAGGGTGCTTCGCCGATGCGCACATGGTCGGTGCGGATGGCGATGTCGATCGGCGTGCCCACCTCCTGGCCCGCCTCCCGGCCTTGCCCGCGGGCGGCGAGCGAGGCGCCACCATTGACGTCGAAGACGACCATGCCGTCGCGCGCGCCGGTAACCCGGCCGGAGATGACATTGTGGTCACCCATGAAGCGCGCGACGAAGGCGGTGGCCGGCCTTTCGAACACATCTCGCGGCGGCGCCGCCTGTTCGATGCGGCCGTCATTCATCACCACGATCAGGTCCGCCAAGGCCATGGCCTCTTCCTGGCTGTGGGTGACGTGGACGAAAGTGATGCCAAGCGAGGTCTGCAATTTCTTCAGCTCGGCGCGCATGCGTATCTTCAGGAACGGGTCGAGTGCCGACAGCGGCTCGTCGAGCAGCAGCGCCTCGGGATCGGTGATCAGAGCGCGGGCGAGTGCAACACGCTGCTGCTGGCCGCCGGAAAGCTGCGCCGGCCGGCGCGTCGCATAGGCCTCCATCTGCATCAGCTTGAGCATGTCGAGCGCCTTGGCACGGCGCTGCTCCTTGTCGACGCCCTTCATCTTCAGGCTGAAGGCGACATTGTCGACAAGGTCGAGATGCGGAAACAGCGCATAGGACTGGAACATCATCGCCGTGCCACGCTTTGCCGGCGGCAAGTCGGTGACGACGATGTTGCCGAGGCGGACATCGCCCGACGAAATGCTTTCGTGGCCGGCGATCATGCGCAGCGTCGAGGTCTTGCCGCAGCCGGAGGGGCCAAGCAGGCAGCAATAGGTGCCTGCCGGTATCTTCAGGCTGATGGCCTCGACGGCAGTCGTCGTTCCGTACACTTTCGAAACGGAGACGATGTCGATCTCGGCGGCTTTGGACATTCAGGCTTCCCCGTTTGGTCGCGTCAACCAATGCATTATGCGTGCCAATCGGCGAGATTCGGCCAAGCGTTTGAATCATCAGCAAAATCGGAATTCGTGCCCACTGCCTAGCCGGTGGGCTATCTTGTGCATTGCACAAATTATGGGCGATTGTGCGCGATCCGCGCAAGAATCGTATGCAATCTTTTTTGGCTTCGTGTCCACTTTGCCTCTCGTGCGCAGGCGACGAGTTGCGCTAGAAAGAGGCTGGGAACCATCATCGCCATGAACATTGCCGATCAGATCCATTCCGCCGACAGCGCCAACCAGGATCGCGCCCAGGCGATTCGCGACAATCTGCGGGACGCCATCGTTGACCGTCGGCTGACGCCCGGCACCAAGCTGTCGGAAGGCGAGGTCGGCACGCTGTTCGACGTCTCGCGCACGGTCGCGCGCGCGGCGCTGCAGATGCTGTCCTTCGAGGGGCTGGTGCGTACCGAGCGCAACCGTGGCGCCTTCGTCGCCAACCCTACGCCCGAGGAAGCGCGCCAGGTGTTCGCATCGCGCCGGCTGATCGAGCCGGGCATCGCCATTGCCGCCTGCGGGCGGGTCACAGCCACCGATATCGCTGCGTTCCGCGCGCAGCTCGACGAGGAAGGCCGCTTCATCGCCGAGCGCGGCCCAACCGCGCGGCGCTCCGAAATCAAGGCATCAGGCGATTTCCACCTGCTGCTCGCCTCCGTCGCCGGCAATGCCATCCTGCAGCGCTTCATGGAGGAGCTGGTGGCGCGTTCGTCGCTGGTGATCGCCCTTTACGGACGATCCGGCGTGTCGGCCTGCGGACACAGTGAGCACACGGAAATGGTCGGCGCGCTGGAAAGCGGCGATTGCGGGTTGGTGAGCCGGCTGATGCTGCACCATATCGACCACATCGAGGCGGATCTCGACCTGCGGGTCAGGGCCGGCCCGGCGCTCCGCGAAGCGCTGAATTTCTGAACGCTAGTTTTCGTCGTCCGTGGGAGCGGGCGCTGCCTGTCCGGCGGCCTTGCGGCGCAGCATCTTGGTCAGCTTCCAGACCGTCGGGTTGTTCTTGATGAAGGCTTTCGCCCGTGCGCCCTGCCGCAGCGCCGACGCCAGGGCGCGTCCCTTCAGCGTCAGGGGCGCCAGCACCTCGAAATGCTGGGTCTCGATATCGCACCAGAGCCGCTTGTAGGGCTCGTCGCCGACCGAGAAATCATAGACATCGAAGCCTGTTTGGCAGGCTTCCTCGATGATGTCGAAGAAAAGGAAATCGCCGGGGCTGGTGTGGCCGAGATCGTCCTCGGCGATGGCGCCGAATTCGCAGATCAGGCGTTTGCCCGAGCGGCTCGAGCCGGTGATTGCGCGCAGCTTGCCGGCCACTTCGAGCCCATGCAGCACAAAGGCCGGTTTCTCCTCGGCCAGCGCGCCGGCGAAGAGGGCACGGAAGAAAGCCCGCACCTCCGGCTCGCCGAAGACATTGGCGATGCCCATCTTGGCGAAGCGGAACTCCTTCATCTCGAAGAAAGCGTCGAGCAGCCGGTTCACGTCTTCGGGTGTCTGCGCCTCGATGCGGCGATGAACGCCGACCGCCTCGAACTTGCGTGTCTGCGAACGGTGCTTCTTGCGCTTGCGCTTGCCGCCCACACGCGACAGCAGCGCATCGAAACCACCGTCGAGATTGACGGCGAGCGACAGGTTTGGGCTCGGAAAGTTGGAGAACGCCGCCAGCGGATTGGCAACGCCATCGAGGTCGGGCAGAAGCCTTTCCAAGGCAACGAGATCGATGTCGGGACGCGCCTTGCCGATCGCCGTCACCAGCCTGCGGATCCCCCCGGCATCGGCCTTTGCCAGCCATGCCGGATCGGCGGCGGCGAAATTGCCGTTGGCATGGCGCCCGCCCATGAAGCGGGCGACGCGGAATGGACCAGTTCGCGTGATTTCCAGTGCCAGTGCAAAGACCGGCCTGTCCTCGATTGTCAGCGTGGCAATGACGGCATCGGGATTGGCCTGCGCCGTCCAGGCACGAACCCAGGCCGCGCTTTGCGCCGGCGCAAACAGCGCCGAACGGCAGAATTCGCCGTAAGAGGCGAGCGCGGCAGCATCTGCGATCGACACCGACAGACTGGTCTGGTCGGCATCCGGCGTGCGCGCAGACGCCTTGCTTGCGGCGAGCCGATTGCCGTCAAATGACGCGGTGGCGTCAACCATACCTCAATCCTTAAGGCGTATTCGTCGCGATCAGGAGTTCGCGTCGGCGCGTTCCGTGCTTGGATCGAGCCTAGGCGCAAAAGGTGAATGAATGATCGACGGTGGTGAGGCAGTTCGGAAACTGGCGCTTAATATCGCCCGCTTTACCGGCCTTGCACCGCTGGCCAAGCCGTTCGTCGGCGGCATTGGCGCAATCCTCATGTTGCATCGGGTCACCGCCACGCCGGAGAAGCCGGACGGCGTCAACCGCCACCTCAACATCGCCCCGCGATTTCTCGACGCTCTCGTCGCCGACATGAAGGCGAGGGGCTATGCCTTCGTCACCCTCGACGAGGCGATCGAGCGCATCAAGGCCGGCGGCAAGGACGGCCAGTTCGCCACCATCACCGCCGACGACGCCTATCGCGACAACATGACCGAAGCGCTGCCAGTGCTGGAAAAGCACGACGCGCCGATCACCATCTATGTCGCGCCGGGTCTGATCGACGGCAGCGCCGATTTATGGTGGGACGTGGTCGAGGATATCGTCAACGCGCGGGAGCGTTTGACGCTGGCGATGCCGAAGGGGCCGGTGACCATCGACTGCTCGACCCACGGCAAGAAACTCCACGCCAATGCGCGTCTGCATGCCTATCTGACGCTCGAGGTGCGCGAGGAGGATCAGCGCGCCGTGCTGCGCGATCTGGCGCGCTCGAACGGCATCGACCTCGATGGCTTGCGCCCAAGCACGCTAATGACCTGGGACGATATCCGCGCCGTGGCCGGGCACAGGCTGGTGACGATCGGCGCGCATACGGTCAACCACCGCAATCTGAAGCGGCTCGACGAAGCCGATGCGCGCCATGAAATCGTCGACGTCAGGCGCCAGCTGCAGGCGCAGCTCGGCGAAGACCCACGTCATCTCGCTTACCCCTATGGTTACGCCAGCGCTGTCGGCTGCCGCGAAGTGGGCTTTGCCCGCGACGCCGGCTACGCCTCGGCGGTGACCACTCGCCACGGCGTGCTGCACGCCGAGCACGCCGGCTTCCTGCACGCGCTGCCGCGCATTTCGGTCAACGGCCGCTACCAGAGTGTCGCCCATATCCGCACCATGTTGTCGGGCGTGACGACGCCGCTGGCCAATGCCGGCAAAATGGTCGTCACCATCTAACCTGGGTCGGGCGCTTCAGCCTTTCGGCGGCGGCTCCAGGATCAGCCATTTGATGATGCCCATCGCAGGCAGCACCCAGAACAGGCCGCTGAACAGGAAAAACAGGAAATGCACCAGCGGGCTGGATTGCGACAGCTGCGCGACCGCTATGATCGACGCGACCAGCGCATAGATGATGACAAGCGCCACCAGCAGGAAGGTTCCGATCAGCTTTTTCAGGCGGATGGGCATGAGCGTTCTCGTTGATCGCCTCCGCTTAGGCCCAACCGGGGGCGCGTGCAACCCGTGACTTGCGGCGCGACGGCGTGCCGCGCCGTCCGGTCTTGTCAGCCGGGTTGCGATGGTTCACCAATCCGCCACGTCAACCTGCCGGGACCAGCCCATGGCCGCCATATCAGCCGCCGCGCCTTACATTGACCGCGATCGCGATCTGCAAAACCGGGCTCTGCTGCGCGGCTGGCTTTATGTCGTGCTTCTGGTGCTGTTTGCGCTGGTGCTGGTTGGCGGCGCCACCAGGCTCACCAATTCCGGCCTGTCGATTACCGAGTGGAAGCCGATCCACGGTGTGATACCGCCGCTCAATGACGCGGAGTGGCAGGAGGAATTCCAGCTCTACCAGAAGATTCCGCAATATGCCGAGCTCAACAAGGGCATGAGCCTCGATGCCTTCAAGTCGATCTTCTGGTGGGAGTGGGCGCACCGTATCCTGGCGCGCAGTGTCGGCCTGGTCTTCGGCCTGCCGTTGCTGGTCTTGTGGGCGACGCGCCGCATCGAGCGCGGCCTTGGGCCAAAGCTGGTCGGTATTCTGCTGCTTGGTGGCCTGCAAGGCGCCATCGGCTGGTGGATGGTGGCCTCCGGCCTGGTCGACCGCGTCTCCGTCAGCCAGTACCGGCTGGCCACGCATTTGACGCTTGCCGCCCTGATCTTCACTGCCACCATGGTGGTCGCGCGCGGGCTGGCGCCGCATTCGGAGCCTGCCGCCGACCGGCCGACACAAAGGCTGGCCGGCTTCATCGTGCTGCTGGCGCTGATCCAGATCTATCTCGGCGGCCTGGTCGCAGGGCTCGACGCCGGCCTGAGCTACAACACCTGGCCGCTGATGGACGGCAAGGTGATCCCGTCAGATTTGCTTCTGCTCGAGCCGGCCTGGCGCAACTTGTTCGAGAACCCGAAGACGGTGCAGTTCGTCCACCGACTGGGCGCCTACACGGTCTTTGCCGTCGCGCTCTGGCACATGATCGCGACACGCCGGCGTTTACCAGGCACGACACACCCACGCCGCGCGACGCTGCTGTTTCTGCTGGTGCTGGTCCAGGCCTCGATCGGCATCGGCACGCTGCTGATGCAGGTGCCGCTGCACATGGCGCTGACCCATCAGGCCTTCGCGCTTGTCCTGCTGGGATTTGCCGCCGCCCACTGGCGCGGCACCAAAGGCGCCTATCCACTGCCAACGCGGCCGCCCATGAACGCAGGTACATCGTCTACGGTGTCTTGGCCGTCGCAATAATCTATTTCGCGAACGAACTGCCTCGCTACGTCTAACGCGCGAGGCTGCGCCGGTCAGAAGCTGAGCCGCACCTTTCGGATCACTCCCGCAACCGACAGCTCGCGGTTCTCGTCGACCGCATTCTCGTCCTCATGATGCCATGCGGCCGACAGGCAGCCATAGGCGATGGCATGGTCGAGAATGGCAGCCGGCGTCTGGCCGAGTGTCCTGGCGAAGATCTCGGCCATATGCGCGATGCGCTCGGGATCGAGGCAGAGGTCGTCGCGCCCCAGTGGGTTGTAGAACAGATTGGCGGCGTCGAAGCCGGGATCGCCGACCACGCCCTTCGGGTCGATCGCCAGCCAGCCGCGCGCACCGTGCAAAATGTTGTCGTGATGCAGGTCGCCATGCAGCGGCTTGACCGCATGCGGGGCATCGAGCAGCCGGTCCGCGATTTCGGCGGCCTCGATATAGAGGCTGTGCTCTCCGGCGTCGCGATCGGCTCCGGCCTTTTTGAACAGGCTGGCAAACCGTGTCCGCAGCGGCTGCAGGTCCGGCGGGGCAGGGTGTCTTGTGGGCGAGAACAGTCTCCCCATCAACTCGGCCGCGATTGCGGTCGCGGCGTTGTCGCCTTCTTTGGCCAGAACGTCGGAAAGCAGGGTGTCGCCGGCATATTCCAGCAGCATGCGGTGGCCGTCCCGGCCAAGCAGCCGCACCGCGCCTTCGCCGCGCCGCCATGCGAGATAGTGCTCGCCGCGCAACTCGTCCTCGACATCGTCGAATGGTTTGAGCGCCTTGACGATGGCCGGCGAGCCGTCCTCACGCCGCACCTTCCAGATGCGGCTCGAAAACGTCTCCGCAATGAGCTCGGGCGCGCTGATCTTCCAGCGCTTTGGAAATGCAGGCGCGTCCATTCAGAGCGTGATGCCGAAAAGTGTTAAGCGGTTTTCGGGCAACATGCTCTCTCCAACTGAATTAAAGGCCGAGCATCAGATCCATGTTCTGAACGGCAGCACCCGAGGCGCCCTTTCCGAGATTGTCATAGACCGCAATCAGCAGCGCCTGCGCCCGGTCGTCATTGGCAAAGACATAGACCTTCATCCGATTGGTGCCGTTATAGACCTCGGGATTGATCTCGGGCAGGCGCTCCACGTGCTCGTAAGGAGCTACCTCGACCACGCCGCCCTTGATGGCGGCAAAATGGTCGGCGATTGCCGCGTGCAGTTCGGCGCCGGCCGGCACATGGTCAAGCCCGCCGAGCTGCAGCGGCACCACCGTGATCATGCCTTGGGCGAAATTGCCGACCGCCGGCTGCATGATCGGATCGTGCGACAGCTTCGCATAGGTGCGCAGCTCCGGCACATGCTTGTGCTGCAGGGTCAGCCCATAGACCTGGAATTCAGAGGCATCCTCGCCCTTGGCGACATAGTCCTCGATCATCGGCCGGCCGCCGCCCGAATAGCCCGAAATGCCATTGACCGTGATCGGGAAATCCGCCGGCAGCAGACCGGCAGCGACCAGCGGCCGCAGCGTCGCGATCGGCCCTTGCGGCCAGCAGCCGGGATTGGCGACGCGTTTCGCATTGGCGATGATCCTGGCCTGATCCTTGTCCAGCTCGGCAAAGCCATATTCCCAGCCCTCGGCGACGCGATGCGCCGTGGAGGCGTCGATCACCTTGGTGGTGTCGTTGGCAATCAGCGACACGCTTTCCTTGGCAGCCGCATCCGGCAGGCACAGGATGGCGACATCGGCGGCATTGAGGAACTCGGCGCGCGCCGCCGTTTCCTTGCGGCGCTCGGCCGGGATCGAGATGATCTCGAGGTCGCCGCGCTCGGCCAGCAGCGCCCGGATCTGCAGGCCGGTGGTGCCGTGTTCGCCATCGATGAAGATTTTCGGTTTCATGTGCCCGTCAATTCCCTGCTAATTCAGGCCTATATGCCCTGGCCATGGTTTGCCGCGCCATGGTTGCCGCTGTTCAGCTCTTCCGCCCGCGCTTTTCGCTCGGCCACCAGGCCGAGATAGTGCATGGCCACCATCGAGCCGGCGATCGCCGTTATATCGGCGTGATCATAGGCCGGCGCAACCTCGACGACGTCGGCGCCGACAATATCGACCTGGCCGAGCTGGCGCAGCGTCGACAGGATTTTCGCCGAGGACGGTCCGCCGGCAACCGGCGTGCCGGTGCCGGGCGCAAAGGCCGGGTCGAGGCAGTCGATGTCGAAGGTGAGATAGGTCTTCCTGCCGCCGGTGCGGTCGACGATCGCATAGGCGATGTCGGAAGCCCGCATCTCCTCGATCTCGTGACCGTAAAGGATCTTGATGCCGAACGTATCGGGGGCATGCGTGCGGATGCCGATCTGGATCGAGCGGTCGGGGTCGATGATGCCTTCATTGACGGCGCGGCCGACGAACGAACCATGGTCGATGCGCTTGCCATCGTCAGGCCAGGTGTCCTGGTGCGCATCGAACTGCACCAGCGCCAGCGGCCCGTGGATGGCGGCATGTGCCTTGAGCAGCGGCCAGGTGACGAAATGATCGCCGCCGAGCGACAACAGGAAGGCACCCGATTTCAGGATCTTCGCCGCCTCGCGCTCGATCGTGCCTGGTGTCTTCTGGTGATTGCCCGAATCGAGCAGGCAATCGCCATAGTCGATGACGGCGAGATGCTCGAACAGGTCGCGCGAGAACGGATATTGCGGGTCGTTGTCGAGGATCGCCGAGGCGCGGCGGATCGCCTGCGGCCCGAAGCGCGCGCCCGGCCGGTTGGTGACGGCGGCATCGAACGGAATGCCCCACACGACGGCGTCCGCGCCCTTTGCATCCTTGGTGTATTTGCGCCGCATGAACGACAGCGCGCCGGCATAGGTCGGCTCGAAGGAAGGCCCCGTCTTGGAGCGGGCGGTGAACGCGTTGTCGATGGTCTGGTTCGCCATTACGGGTCCTTCTTTGTTCATCGGGCTGCCACAACTATAGAACCGGCACGCAAGATGCCAGTCACAGCTTGGCGAAGGACTTGTATAGCCAAGGCGCAAGGCCCGGCGGCTTCCTCTCCGGCGGCTGCGGCGATGAACTGGCGGTGCAGGCCGGCATTTCGGCCGAGATCACGGTTTCTGGGCCGAACGCGGCGTCACCATCATCCAGACCGACGAACCGAAGGCTGCGATTGGCTGGCTGGGGGCCAATGGGTTTCGGGTGCCTTATGTGGATGAGGCGAAGCCGGCCGAGCCGCGAATACGGCGAGTATCAATTAGAAATCGTACGTCGGCGCCATCACCCCACCCGGCGCTGCGC
>NZ_JAMYQZ010000118.1:0-15775 GCF_040321145.1 Mesorhizobium sp. M0514 | reverse complement strand
CCGACCCTCCCCACGAGGGGGAGGGTGGAAGCGCCGAGGCCGAAGCGCCAAAGCCCATCTTGCTGTGGCGGCAGGGTCGTTTCGAGCAGCGCCCGCGCCATCGTCAAGGCCGGGACAATCGCCCGCGTAACGGCCAGGCTGGCCGCGCCGATGCGCCGGCCGACGCTGCCGGCGGACAGCCGGCACCGGGCGAACGGCCGGCCTATCAGGGCCGGCGCGACCAGCGCGACGGTGCCGCCAAGCCACGCTTCGACCGTTCGAAGTTCAAGCCCAAGCCGCAGGCCGAGGGCGAACAGCGCCGCGACGGCAAGCCGCAAGGCGAGCGTCCGCGCGAGGGCCGGCCTGACTGGAAAGGCGGCAGGCCGGAAGGCAAAGGCGGACCGCAAGGCGCCAAGCCGGCTTTCCAGGCCAAGCCACGCGAGGAACGCCCGGCGCGCTTCGATCCGGACTCGCCCTTCGCCAAGCTCGCCGCCTTGCGCGACCAGCTGAAGAAGTAAGCTCTGAGCATGATCCCGAAAAGTGGAACCGGTTTTCGGACAAGATCATGCTCCAACAAGAAATAACTCGCTGCGATGGTTGCTGAAGGTCGTCAGCGCATCGACAAGTGGCTGTTCTTTTCGCGCGCGATAAAATCGCGCTCGCTGGCGGCCAAGCTGGTTGTCGCCGGACGCGTCCGCATCAACAGCGACAAAGCAGCGCAGGCCTCCGATCTGGTCAAGCCTGGCGACGTTTTGACCATTACGCACGAGCGCCGCATCTTCGTTTGGAAGGTGCTTGGCACCGGCGTGCGGCGCGGTCCGGCCGATGAAGCACGCACGCTCTACGAGGACATGTCCCCGCCGCCGGCCCCCAAAGGCGAGGCTGTTGCCGATGCCATTCCGGCGCTGCGCGACGCCGGCAGCGGCCGGCCGACCAAGAAGGAGCGCAGGCAAACCGACCGGCTGTTCGGCGAAGACTGAAGCCTTGGCCGTCTGCGCCATGCCGGCGGTCTGGAATTTCATTCCGGACACGCCGGCCCCGCCTGCAATGGCTGCCCTTGCAAGCGGCAGGCAAAGGCGTTACCTCACCAAAAAAGCCGCCGCATCGGCCCGAAAATCGGAAATCGATTTTTCGGAAGGCACGATGCGCAGATTCAAAGTGTCAGAGCGTACTTTGTGCGTCCAAGTGGACGCACGTCGCTCTAGCAAAAACGGGACGTCCCGGAGCCGACCAATGACCTATGTCGTGACCGACAACTGCATCAAATGCAAGTACATGGACTGCATCGAGGTCTGTCCGGTCGACTGCTTTTACGAGGGCGAGAACATGCTTGTCATACATCCCGACGAGTGCATCGACTGCGGCGTCTGCGAACCGGAATGCCCGGCCGATGCAATCAAGCCCGACACCGAGCCGGGCCTCGACAAATGGCTGCAGGTCAACACCGAATACGCCGAGAAATGGCCCAACATCACCGCCAAGAAGGAGCCTCCGGCAGATGCCAAGAGCTTCGACGGCGAGGCCGGCAAGTTCGAGAAATATTTCTCCGCCGAGCCCGGCGAAGGCGACTGAGCACATTACGCTGGAATCGGAATCGATTTCGGAAAGGGTGATGCGCAAAGCAAAAAAGTGCGGCCTATTGGATCGTCATAACGCTGCGTAACGCGCATCATACATTAACTGCCTTGACAGGCGGCGATGGCGCTCGACCTTCGCGTTTGCAGCAAAACCTTGATTCTTCCGACTTTTTGTGCTACACCAGTTGAAACATGCCGGTGACACAACGTCGATTTATGGCGCAAGCGCCCCAAATCACTGAAAGGTGAAATCCCCAATCGGACCAGAGCGATCTGGGCCAGGCAGTCGCTATGTATGCGGTTTGCCGGTCCCGGCTTTTTCCGATGGGTTCATCTGTTGTGCGGCTAACGATCGGTGTCCCCGGTCGCATGCGTTCGGACCGGCAGGCCGCCGGTGCCACAACAAGGAGTTCAGGGCGTAATGGCAACGATCACCCCGCAGAAGAAGTCCACCTCGGCACGCCACGGTTTCAAGACCGGCGAGTACATCGTCTATCCGGCACACGGCGTCGGCCAGATCGTCTCGATCGACGAGCAGGAAGTTGCGGGCCACAAGCTGGAACTGTTCGTCATCGACTTCCAGAAGGACAAGATGCGCCTGAAGGTTCCGGTCGCCAAGGCGACCTCCATCGGCATGCGCAAGCTGTCGGAAGAGGATTATGTCGAGCGCGCGCTGAAGGTCGTGCAGGGCCGCGCCCGCGTCAAGCGCACCATGTGGTCGCGCCGTGCGCAGGAATATGATGCCAAGATCAATTCGGGCGACCTGATCTCGATCTCGGAAGTCGTGCGCGACCTCTACCGTGCCGACAACCAGCCGGAACAGTCCTATTCCGAGCGTCAGCTCTATGAGGCGGCACTCGACCGCATGGCGCGCGAGATCGCGGCAGTCAACCGCATGTCGGAAACCGAAGCCGTGCGCCTGATCGAGGTCAACCTCAACAAGGGCCCGAAGCGCGGCGCCAAGGCCGACAATGAGGAAGCCGAGCAGGAAGAAGCTGCCTGATCGCTTTCACCGTCGAAATCATGAAAAACCCGGCCTTGTGCCGGGTTTTTGTTTTTACCCCCTTGTGGGGTTCCAAGGACGGGCGGGACCCGTGGCTCGCCCAGGCAGGGTCGCTGCGAAGCAGCGAGGATGGGGACGACCCCAGACCGCACCCGGACCTTCCGTCCGACCTCCCCACAAGGGGGAGGTAGAAGGCTCAGCCGCCGGCTTCCTTCTCCGCCTCCTGCTTCAGCGTCGCAATAAAACGCTTCGTCCGTTCACGCTCCGGATTGCTGAACACCACGGTGGACGGCCCCTTCTCGACGACGACGCCAGCATCGAGGAACACCACCTCCTGCGCGATCTTGGAGGCAAGGCGAAGGTCGTGCGTGGCCATCACCATGGTGGTGCCTTCGCTGGCGAGTTTTCCGAGCACGTCGACCACTTCCTGCGCCAGTTCCGGATCGAGCGCCGAGGTCGGCTCGTCGCAAAGCAGCACTTTCGGCGACGGCGCCAAGGCGCGGGCGATCGCCACACGCTGCTGCTGGCCGCCCGACAGCGTTGCCGGCCAATCGTCCGCCTTGTGCGCCATGCCGACCTTCTCGAGCAGCGCCAGTGCCCGCTCGCGCGCCTTTGCCGTCGGCCATTTCAGCACCGTCACCAGGCCTTCCATGACGTTCTCGATCGCGGTGCGATGCGGGAACAGCTGGAAATTCTGGAACACCATGCCGGTCTGCAGCCGCAGGCGCTGGATGTCGCGGCTGGGGATCTTGATGCCGGGACGGAATTCCAGCGTCTCGTCGCCGATGCGCACCATGCCCGAGGTCGGGATCTCCAACAGGTTGATGCAGCGCAGCAGTGTGCTCTTGCCGCCGCCGGACGGGCCGACGAGCGCGGTGACGCTGCCTTCGGCAATGGTGACCGTCACGCCCTTCAGCACCAGATTGTCGCCGAAGCGCTTTTCGATATCGGTGAGGCCGATCATGAGCGCGCCTCCAGGAAGCCGCCATAGCGGTTGAGCCGCTCCTCCAGCCGCGTCTGCAAGGCCGAAAGCACCGAGCTCATCGCCAGATAAAGGATCGCCGCCTCGACATAGAGGATCAGCGGCTCATAGGTGGTGGCGACGATGCGCTGCGCCGCTTGGAACATCTCCGGCACGGTGATGGCGGCGGCGAGCGACGTATCCTTGACCAGCGAGATGAAGGTGTTGGACAGCGGCGGCACGGCGACGCGGCCGGCTTGCGGCAGGATGGTGCGCCGCATCGCCTGGCTCCAGGTCATGCCGATCGAATAGGCCGCCTCCCACTGGCCCTTCGGCACCGAGCCGATCACGGCGCGGATAATTTCCGAACTGTAGGCGCCTATGTTGAGGGTGAAGCCAATCAGCGCCGCCGGAAAAGCGTCCAGCAATATGCCGACCGAAGGCAGGCCGTAAAAGATCAGGAACAGCTGCACCAGAAGCGGCGTGCCGCGGAAGATCCAGACATAGAAGCGGACCACGGCAACCAGAGGCTTGGGACCGAACAGCCGCACCAGGGCGACAACCAGGCCGACGAACAGGCCGAGTGCGAACGACAGCAATGTCAGCGGTACGGTGAAGATCAACGCCGCCCACAGCAGTGTCGGCAACGAGTCCAGCATCAGGTGTAGCCAGTGCGGCACGAACGGCTCCTCCCCCACAGACCGCCGCGGTGACGGCAGTGCGATTGTGTGCTTCTCATATCATGCGAAAAACGGCGAGCCGTCAAAGACGGCCCGCCGCTATTGGTCATTGCCGGCAAACCGCCGGGAGATGGTCTTTACTGCGAGACATCCTGGCCGAAATAGGTATCGGCGATCCTCTTGTAGGTGCCGTCGGCCTTGATGTCGGCCAGCGCCTTGTTGATCGCCGCGACCAGCTCCGGATCACCCTTGCGCACGATGACGCCGGAATAGTCGGCGTTCTCTTCCTGCGCGGCGATCTTCACATTGGCGTCCGGCTTGTGCTTCTTGAAGTCGAGGAAAGACAGGCTGTCATTGATGGTGGCGTCGGCGCGGCCGGTGAGCAGCAGCTGGATCGACTGGTCGAAGCCGTCGGTGCCGACGAGTTCGGCGCCGTTGGTCTCGGCGAGCTTGCCGAAATTCGATGTCAACGACTGTGCCGACTTCTTGCCCTTGAGGTCGGCGAAGGTCTTGATGTCGGTGTTGTCGCCGCGCACGATCAGCACGGCCTTGGAGGCGATGTAAGGATCGGAGAAATCGTACTTGGCCTTGCGCGCGTCGGTGATGCCGACCTCGTTGATCACGGCGTCGTAGCGGTTGGCGTCGAGGCCGGCGATCAGCCCGTCCCATTTGCCTTCGAGGAACTCGACCTTGACGCCGAGCTTGTCGCCGATCGCCTTGGCGATCTCGACATCGAAGCCGACCAGCGCGCCGGAAGCATCATGATAGGTGAAGGGCGCATAGGTGCCTTCGGTGCCGACTTTGAGGGTGCCGGCCTGCTTGATCTGGTCAAGATTGGCGCCGGCATGGCCTGATGTAACAGCCAGAACCTGAAGCGTTCCGGCAACGATGAGCGAATTGAGCCATTTCATTTCTGTGTGATCCCGTCCTTGGCCGGTGTCCGGCGCTTGTGAGAGCCGGAAACTGACAGATACAGCGCAGCAAAATAAGGAACCAGATTTCAAAAAAACGACGATCCAGAAATCAGATTCTCAAAGCAGCTCGGATCGGTGCCAATAGTCCCGATCTGCGGTGTCGATGCGCCCTGTCGGATCGCACAAAACAACCGCCATCGGCGGCGGAACCAATCCCCGGTGTGGCACGTTCATGGCTTGTTGTAGGGCGCCGCGTTTCCATTTCAAGAACCCTTGGCTGCGCTAGGCCCGAAGCAATTCCAGGAAAGTGGGAAAGCGGTTTCCTTCGGAATTGCGTCAAACAGAGATAACGGCCGCCAGGCCGTCCGAAAATGTCCGGGAGCAGGAGCGCGGCATGATCGAAGACACGGCAGGACGGACCATGGTCCGCACGGCAATGAAAGCCCCCTACCTCGAGCGCGATGAGGAACATGTTCTCGCCTTGCGCTGGAAGGAGGACCAGGATCAGCAGGCTCTGCATCAGATCACCGTCGCCCATATGCGGCTGGTCATCTCCATGGCTTCGAAATTCCGACATTACGGCCTGCCGCTCGGAGATCTGGTCCAGGAGGGCCATGTCGGGCTGCTGGAAGCAGCCGCGCGTTTCGAGCCGGAGCGCGAGGTGCGCTTCTCGACCTATGCGACATGGTGGATCCGCGCTTCGATGCAGGACTATATCCTGCGCAACTGGTCGATCGTTCGCGGCGGCACCTCTTCGGCGCAAAAGGCGCTGTTCTTCAACCTGCGGCGCCTGCGCGCCCGTCTTGCCAACGGCGCCGAGCCGATCTCCAACGCCACGCTCTACCGCGAAGTCTCGGTAGCCCTCGGCGTCTCCGAGGCCGATGTCGAGAAGATGGATTCCAGGCTTTCAGCACCTGACTCTTCGCTCAACGCACCGCTCGCCGATGAGGCCGGTACCACCGAGCGGATGGACTTCCTGATTTCGGACGATCCATTGCCTGACGAGGTCGCCGGCGACACCATCGACGTCGAACGGCGCCTGATGTGGCTGAAGACGGCGCTCCGCGCGCTCAATGCCCGCGAACTCAGGATCATCGAGGAGCGTCGGCTGACAGACGAAGGTGCGACGCTTGAGGCGCTCGGCGAGACGCTCGGCATTTC
This sequence comes from Mesorhizobium sp. M0514, assembly GCF_040321145.1. Taxonomy (NCBI): domain Bacteria; kingdom Pseudomonadati; phylum Pseudomonadota; class Alphaproteobacteria; order Hyphomicrobiales; family Phyllobacteriaceae; genus Mesorhizobium; species Mesorhizobium sp. M0514. Next base: position 9,500 of record NZ_JAMYQZ010000118.1, on the reverse strand, counting down.
CAAGGAGCGTGTCCGCCAGATCGAGGCCCGCGCCATGGAAAAGCTCAAGCTCGCGCTGGTCAAGCAGAACCCCGAATTCATGGCAGCGTGAGATTGCCAGGAACAGGGGTACCGCCCCGAGTTATCTCAGAAAAGTTATCTCAGAAAAAAGCACTACGAAGGCTGGGGTTTCTGACGAAGACCGGCGCTATCTGTCCGTGACGATCTTGACCTTGTCGCCGGCCGAAACCGAGGCGCCCGGCGACATCGCGTTGAGCACGCGGAACAGATCGAGCTTGCGGTCGACGCCGACCATCTGCGCCGAAAGTGTGCCCATCGTCTGCCCGGCCTGTACCGTGACGACGCGGATATGCAGCGGCTTCAGTGCCGCCTTCTCGGCGGGGCTGAGCACGCGGAACGAACCGCTGACCGAGCGTGCCACCGGATCGAGTGTCGTGCTGGCCGAGGGGGCCGCTGTCAAAAGCCGGTAGACCTGACCGCCGGCGCGGATCACCGCAATGTCGAACTGCCAGCCATCGGCGCCGGCGTGCGCGGTCGCCGCCTGGTTGCCGTCGATCGTCTCCTGGCGCACACTGGTCTCGTCGAGACCGGCCACCCAGCCGCTTCTGATGTAGTCGGTCAGCGCACGATCCTTGTCGATCGACACACCGTCGAAGCGGATCGCCATGTCGCCGGGACCGGTCGCCGTCACTGCCGCCGCCGAATTGTCGATGATGAAGCCGTCGGGCACCGTGAACGAAACGCCGAGGCCCGGATGCAGGAAGGTCTGGCCGCGCACATAGCCCTCTTCCGGCGTGTCGCCATAGAGCAGGCCGTCTATCCCGGCCAGGAAGGAATCGCGGTCGCGGGTGCCGATGCCCGGCGCGCCGAACTGGCGGGCGTGGCGCTGCGCCAGATCAATTCGCTGCGGCGTGTTGGGGTGCGTGGCCAGGAAGTCGAGGCTGGCGTCGGTGGCGCCGCTGATCGAGCGGAAATCGGTATAGGCCGACATCGACTGCAGGAAACGCCCGGCGGCATAGGGATCGTAACCGGCCTCGCCGATCGACTTGATGCCGATCGCGTCTGCCTCCAGCTCCTGGTTGCGCGAGAACTGCGCCAGCCTCAGCTTGCCGCGGATCAATGCCTGCTTGGCGGTCGGGCTGTCGCCCAGCACATCGGAGACCACCTTGGTCGCCAGGCCTTCCTCGGCCTCGAGCTGCTGGCGCTGCAAGCCGTGATTGGCGGTGACGTGGCCCATCTCATGCGCGATGACGGCGGCGAGTTCGGCCGAATCATTGGCCAGCGCCAGCAGGCCGCGGGTGACGTAGAGATAGCCGCCCGGCAGCGCGAAAGCGTTGACGTTGGGCGAATTGAGGATGGTGATGCGATAGGTCTGGGTCGGATTGGCCGACACCACGGTCAGGCTGCCGACAACCTTGGCCACCATGCGCTCGAGCTTGGGATCGGAATATTCGCCGCCATAGGTGGCAAGGATGCGCGGATGCTGTGCCTTCGCCAGTTCGGCAAGCTTGCTGTTGGCGGCGACATTGTCGACCGTGATCGGCTTGTCGGAAGGCTGGAAGCCGGATTCCTGCACTTCGGGAGGCGTGAACATCTGGCAGCTGGCCAGCGCCACGGCAAGGCCGGCCAGCGCGAGGAAGCGCACCAGCGGTCTGCGTTTCAAAGTGTCGGTGCCGGTCGGCAGCACGGCGTTCCTTCAGCTCTCGGCGCATGATTTGGACCGGGGTCCGCGCCAGCGAAAAATCGGTTTTCGTTGGCAATCCTGCACACATCAAAAAACCTACAGCGTTTACGCATCCGGCCGGATGCGGCGCTGTAGGGGGCAAATCACGGCTCGTGCCGGACCAGTACTAAGCGGACCTAGCCACATCAGCTGGACCATGGCAAGCAAGCGCCACATCACCTGTAGCCGGTTTGGTCGTAAATTATGTCCGCTTCCGGGCAATATCGCGTGATCCGCCCGAACTTGCGCCGATATAGCGCCGAAACGCTTCAGGGCCAGTGCCGTCGAAAAAATCGGCGGCAGGTCCCGTCGCGGCAACCCTGCCATTGTCCAGAAAAACCATCTGCTCGCCGATACGGCGAGCGTCTTCCGGCTGATGCGTGACGAACAGCACCGTCATCGCCCGCTCGGCATGAACGCCGGCCACCAGGTCGAGCATGTCGTCGCGCAGTGCTGGCCCGAGCGAAGCGAACGGCTCGTCGAGCAGCAGCACCGGCCGGTCGCGCACCAGAACGCGGGCGAGCGCCACGCGCTGCCTTTCGCCGCCGGAGAGTTCGCGCGGCAGGCGCATTTCCTTGCCGGCCAGGCCGACGCGGTCAAGCGCCTCGGCGATTGCGGCGCGATCGGCGTCGGTCAGGTTGAGCGATGGCGAGCGGCCGAGCCCGACATTCTTCTCCACCGAGAGATGAGCAAACAGATTGTTTTCCTGGAATACCATCGACACCGGCCGCACCGAAGGCGGCTCGGCGCCGACATCGGCGCCGCCGATCAGCACACGACCGGACTCTGGCGTCTCGAAACCAGCCACCAGATTGAGCAAGGTCGATTTGCCCGAACCACTTGCCCCCATGATGGCGGTGATCTTCGATGTATCGAATTCGACATCGAACAGGAATGACGTTTCGCCATAGCTGAACGAGACCTTGTCCAGCCGGACAGTCGTGCCTTTCTCCACAGCGGACGTCACGATCTCTCTCCCCGTCCCAGCCAGTCTGCCGCGACCACCAATGCAAGGCAGACCGCCCCGAGCAGCAAAGCCAGCCCGGCAGCATCGGCCGTGCGATAGCTGCCCATGCGCGCCAGCAGGAGATAGGGCAAGGTCTGCACCGAATCGCTGCCGAACAGCGCGATGACGCCGAGATCGCCGAGCGACAGTGCCATCGCGAAGGCAAAGCCGGTGGCCAGCGGCCGCCGGAGCGATGGCCAGTCGACCAGAAGCAGCCGGTTCCAGCCCGCAATGCCGAGCTGCGCGCACAGCTTTTCGTGGCGCTCGCTCGCCGCATCATAGGCCGGGCGCATCGCGCGGATGGCAAAGGGCATCGCCATCACCGCATTGACGGTGACGACCATGACCGGCGCTATAGCAAAGACATCGCTGACCGTGCGCAGCAGGAGAAACCAGCCGGCGCCGATGACGATGGGCGGCACGACGAGGACGAAGCCGGCACCTGTGTCGGTGGCATGTTCGAGCAATGAACGGTCACTGGACCGGCGGCGCAGCGACAATGCCCGCCGAGCCATGATCAGCGACAGCGACAGCGACACCGAAAGTAGCGCCGCAGAGAAGGCGAGACCGGCGCTGGTCAGCGTCGCCTGACGCACGGCACTCTCGCCCGCCAACCGGCCGAGATCGGCGTCGAGGCCGGACGCGACGGTGGCCGCCATTGGTCCGGCGACGAACAGCAAGGCGAGCACGATCAGGACGGCGTTGAACGCTGTTTCTGCTTTGCCGGCCAAGTGATAGCAACGCGGCGCGACAGGCAAATTGGCGTCGCCGGTCATATTGGCGCCGAGCCGCGTCAGCGCCAGCATGACGGCAAAAGTCAGCGCGATCTGCAGCACCGTCAGCGTCACCGCTCGCGCCGGATCGAAGTCGAAACGCAGCGCCTGATAGATGGCGACTTCCAGCGTCGTCGCCGCCGGCCCGCCGCCGAGGATCAGGACGATGGTGAAGGAGGTGATGCAAAGCATGAAGACAAGCCCGGCGACGCCCGGCAGCGCGGCGCGCAGCACCGGCCACTCGATCAGCCGGAAGGCTGGCCTCGCTCCCATGCCGAGCTGGCTCGCCAGCCGCCATTGATCGGCCGGCACCGTGCCCAGCGCTTCGAGGAACAGCCGGGTGGCCAGCGGCAGGTTAAAGAAGACGTGGGCGACGAGGATGCCCGGCAGCCCATAGATGTCGGGCCAGCTCTGGCCACCGATCGCGGCGAAAAAACCGGCGCGGCCATAGAGCGCCAGTATGCCCAGCGCTCCGACAATTGCCGGCAAGGCAAGGGGCACAGTGAACAGCTGCAGGATGAAGCCGCGTCCGAAGAAGCGCGGATGCCGCGACAGCGCCCGGGCGACGAAGAGCGCCGGTACGGCGGAAAGCAGAGTCGAGAGCGCAGCCTGCCAGAGCGTGAAGCGGACAACGCGCAGGAGATAGAGGTCAAAGGCGGACGCGGCGCCGGAAAGGTCGTGCGCGCCTTCGCGGATAAGGCCGGCGAAGGCGCCACCGATCAGCAGCGCGATTGCCGCAAGCGCGACAATGCCGGCCGTGATGCGGGGGTCAGAGCGTTGCACTCTTTACCGGGCGTCGCGTTCCTTCGCGCCCCCCTCTGTCCTGCCGGACATCTCCCCCACGAGGGGGGAGATTGGCGGTTTTAGCGCTCCGCTCATTCCTGCAGCTTCGGAGATTGGCGAAAGTCAACGTAAAGGCCAATCTCCCCCCTCGTGGGGGAGATGTCCGGCAGGACAGAGGGGGGCGCCGTAGAGCACTCATCTTTTGACTATACAGCCAAATCTACTTGCTCATCACCGCCAGCCATTCATCCACCCAGGCCTTGCGATTTGCCGCGACCTCTTCCGGGCTGAACAGCAAGGTCTTCGCCGGCTTGACCAGCCTATCAAAAGCCGGATTGAGCGGCTTGTCGGTTTTCCCGGCCGGGAACATCCAGTTGGTCTCCGGAATGACATCCTGGAATTTCGGCCCGGTCATGAAGGCCAGGAACTTCGCCGCCAGCGGATTCTTCGCGCCCGTGGTGGTGATGCCGGCGACCTCGACCTGCAGATACTCGCCTTCCTCGAACGAGGCCGCCTGGTAGCGCCCGGTGTTCTCGGCCACCATGTGGTAGGCCGGCGACGTCGTATAGGAAAGCACCATCGGCGCCTCGCCCTTGGTGAACAGGCCGTAGGCCTCGCTCCAGCCCGGCGTCACCGTCAGCACTTTGCCCTTGAGTTTCGCCCAGGCTTCCGGCGCCTTGTCGCCATAGACCGACTTGACCCACAGCAGCAGGCCAAGGCCCGGCGTCGACGTCCTCGGATCCTGGATGACGATCTTGTCGGCGGCATCGCCCTCGACCAGTTCCTTCAGGCTCTTCGGCGGGCTCTTCAGCTTTTCGGTGTCGTAGACGACGGCGAAATAACCATAATCATAGGGCACGAAAGTGTCGTCGCTCCAGCCGCCCGGCACGTTGTTTTCAGCCACCGCGCCATGTGGGACAAACAGGCCGGAAGCCTTGGCTTCAGCGGTGAGGTTGGTGTCGAGACCAAGCACGATATCGGCCTTGGTCGAGGCACCTTCGAGCTTGACGCGGTTGAGCAGCGCGACGCCGTCGGCCACCGAGACGAAGTCGACGCTGCAGCCGCACTCGGCCTCGAATTCCTTCTTCACCTGGGGGCCCGGACCCCAGTCGGCAGTGAAACTCTCATAGGTATAGATCGTGAGTTTTTCCTGCGCTGACGCAGAGCTTGCCAGTAGCGAAACAGCAAGCCCCAGCGCTGGGACAAAACGGGACAAAAACATGCGCATCGGCGCCTCCTTCTTCATTCGTGTTGAAAGGAATTGAGGCGTCGGGCTGTCCGAAGCGTCTAATCCCTCCGCCGGTACAAACCGGATCAGGTTCAGCGGGTTGGCGAGACTGCCTCTCAGCCGGTCCGCGAAGATCGCGTCCGGCACCCCGTTAGAGCGTTTCGACACATAGGCCCGGCCAAGGTGCCCCGCAAGTGGAAGTTTGCCCGAGCATGATCCCGGAAAGTGGAATCCGTTTCCGGAAGAAGATCATGCTCCAACAAAGAGTGACGGTGCCGCTCGGCCTTCCGTTTCGTCGGCGGGGCTGGTAAGGGCCAGCGGATATGAGCACATTCACCATCCTACTTGGCGGCGATCTCGTCCGCACGCCGCGGCTCGACCGCCAGGTCGCGGGCACGCGCGTCATCGCCGCCGACGCCGGCATCGGTCATGCCCGCCAGCTCGGCCTGATGCCGGAGCTGTGGGTCGGCGATTTCGATTCCGTGCCGGCGGACCTGCCTGCCGATCTCGCCGCCGTGCCGCGGGAGGTGTTTCCTCCCGAAAAGGACAAGACCGATGGCGAACTGGCGATCGCGGCGGCATTGGGACGCGGCGCCACCAGCCTGGTGCTGGCCGGCGCTTTCGGCGGCAAGCGCGCCGACCACGCCTTCCTGCATCTGGCGCTCAGCCTGCGGCTGGCAGAGACAGGCACAAAAGTGCTGTTGACCAGCGGAGCGCAGGAAGGCGCCCCTCTGCTGCCTGGCAAGGCCGGCTTCGACTATGCCGACGGAACGCTGTTTTCGGTGCTCGGCTTTTCCGATCTTTCGGGCCTCACCGTGTCCGGCGCGAAGTGGCCGCTCGACCATGTCGAGGTCGTGTTCGGCTCGTCGCTGACCATCTCGAACGAGGTCAAGTCCAACAAGACCGGGGGCCTCGAAATCGCGCTCGGCCATGGCCGCGCGCTGCTGCTCGCCCACCCCTATCCCTTGCCTGAAAGCTGATATGGCCCCGCCCCTTCTCAACCTCGACGGCATAAGACTGACCTTTGGCGGCACGCCGCTGCTCGATGGCGCCGAACTGACGACGTCCGCCGGTGACAAGATCGCGCTCGTCGGCCGCAACGGCTCCGGCAAGTCGACGCTCCTGAAGATTGCCGCCGGTCTGATCGAGCCGCAAGACGGCGAGGTCTTCCGCCAGCCTTCGGCAACGGTGCGCTATCTCCCGCAAATGCCCGACATGGACGGCTTTGCCAATGTGCGTGCCTATGTCGAGGCCGGGCTTGGGCCTGCCGACGATCCCTACCGCGCCACATATCTGATGGAGCATCTCGGCCTCGCCGGCACGGAGAACCCCAACGATCTCTCCGGCGGCGAGGCGCGCCGCGCAGCACTTGCCCGCGTCATGGCGCCCGAACCCGATATTCTGCTGCTTGATGAGCCGACGAACCATCTCGATTTGTCGGTCATCGAATGGCTGGAAGAAGAGCTTGTCCGGACGTCTTCGGCGCTGATCGTCATCTCGCACGACCGTCGCTTCCTCGAACGCGTCTCGCGCGCAACTGTCTGGCTCGACCGTGGCCAGACCCGCCGCCTCGACAAGGGCTTTGGCCATTTCGAGGAATGGCGCGACCTTGTGCTGGAAGAGGAAGAGCGCGAACAGCACAAGCTCGGCCGCCAGATCGTGCGCGAGGAGCATTGGCTGCGCTATGGCGTGACGGCTCGCCGCAAACGCAACATGCGCCGCCTGGGCGAACTGCAGACCATGCGCCAGCGTTTTCGCGGCCATCGCGGCGCCGAGGGCTCGGCCACCATGGTGGCCAGCGACGCCGCCGAATCCGGCAAGCTGGTGATCGAGGCCAAGAACATCGAAAAGAGCTTTGGCGACCTCACCGTGGTCAAAAGCTTCTCGACCCGCATCCAGCGCGGCGATCGCGTCGGCCTTGTCGGGCCGAACGGCGCCGGCAAGACGACGCTGTTGAAGATGCTTACCGGCGAGATGAAGCCCGACGCCGGCTCGGTGCGGCTCGGCACCAATCTGGAAATCGCCACGCTCGACCAGAAGCGCGAGGCGGTCGATCCGGCCGAGACCCTGGCGCAGTATCTCACGGACGGGCGCGGCGAAAACCTCGTCATCAATGGCGAGCAGCGCCATGTCGTGTCCTACATGAAGGATTTCCTGTTCAAGCCGGAACAGGCGCGCACCCCGGTGCGCGAGCTGTCCGGCGGCGAACGGGCGCGGCTGCTCCTGGCGCGTGTTCTGGCGCGGCCGGCCAACCTTCTAGTGCTCGACGAGCCGACCAACGATCTCGACATGGAGACGCTGGAACTGTTGCAGGAACTTGTCGCCGGCTTTGCCGGCACGGTCATCCTGGTCAGTCACGACCGCGACTTCCTCGACCGCACCGTCACCAGCATCATCGCCCCGGACGGAGGCGGCCGCTGGATCGAATATGCCGGTGGCTATTCCGACATGCTGGCGCAGCGCGGCGGCACCCGGCTCGACGACCGCAAGGCGCGCGCCAAGGCCGAAGCCAGCGATGCGCCGGCGCCGGGCAAGAGCGAGCCGGCAGCGCCAAAAGGGCCGTCGAAGAAACTGTCGTTCAAGCAGAAATTCGCCCTGGAATCCTTGCCCAAGAAGATCGAGGCGGTAATGGCCTCGATCTCGCGGTTGGAAAACAACATTGCCGATCCCGCCTATTACGAGCGCGACCCGGCCTCGTTCCAAAAGACCATCGCCGCCCTCGACAAGGAACGCGCCACGATGGCCGCACTCGAGGAAGAGTGGCTGGAGCTGGAAATGCTGCGTGAGGAGATGGAGGGGTAGCATTGCCTGCGGTCTTTTATGCGCGTATATTGTGCGCATGAAAGGAGGCATCTCCGTGCTTCAATCGACGCCAAAAACTCAGCGGGCCTCTGTCAACACGTCCATTGACTCTCAGTTGATCAAGGACGCCAAAGCGTTGGGCATCAACATCTCCCGCGCTGCCGAAGCAGGGATCGCGAAAGCGATTGCGGCGGAGAAAACGCGTCGATGGCAAGAAGAAAACAGGGAAGCCATCGAAAGCTCCAACGAATATGTCCGAAAGAACGGACTGCCATTGGCTAAACACCGGCCGTTCTGATGGCGCGTTACGATTTCTATCGGAGTACCGAGAGCGACGGTTATCTTCTCGACGTGCAGTCAGATATGCTTGAAGGGCTGAGCACGACGGTGGTCGTTCCTTTGATGCCGCCCGAGATTGCCCCGCTTCCTGGCCGCCGCCTGAACCCGACCTTCGCTATAAACGGCAAAGATCTTGTGATGGTCACACAGTTTGTGTCGGCCTTCAGCGCGTCCGAATTGCGGATGCCAGAGGGAAACCTTTCTAGACATCACGACGACATCGTCGCCGCGCTCGACATGCTGTTCCAGGGCTTCTGAGCGAAGGCAGCCGCTACTGCCGCCCGTCAACCTGCCGTCTTGGCCTGCCAGGCCTTCAGCGCCTCGTCGAACACCTTCTCGCCCGGAATGCCCTTTTCCATGGTCAGCAGCGCCCGGCGTCCGGTCTTGTAGACCACCGGCACGTCGATCCAGTCCTGGCCTCGAAGCAAGGTCATATTGGCGTCCTCGTCGGCCTTGGTGTCGTTGAGAGCCACCAGGAAGAAGCCGTCGGCGATCTTGGCCGGAATGCCGATCAGCGGGCTACCGGCATCCTGTTCCGAACTCTTCATGGCGACGCGCAGGATGTTGTCGACGCCACCGCCGTCAAAGCCCTCGGGCGTCAGGAAGATCATCTCGATGATGTGGCTGGCCGGCAGCGTCTGGTCGGTATTGCGGCGGATGGTCATGCGCAGCTGGATGTCCTTGCCGGGAATGGTCGCCTCGGCGCGGATCGCCGGCTCGGGCGGCAGGTCGCCGCCGGGCGATTCCTGCACCAGCGACCAGACGATGCTGCCGGGTTCGGCCGAACCTTGCGCGGTCGAGGTGCGTTCCTCGTAGAAGATCGCCTTCTGGCCGACCGCAACGGTC